>JAYVBM010000065.1:0-18500 GCA_043750495.1 Minisyncoccota bacterium
AGCTTACCGTCAGTGGCATAAAGGATTTTCACCCCAAAAAAGACTACGGCCATACCCGGCGGTGGCGAAATTGCCGCCCATTCACCAGAACGGTCGAGCGCATGGAGTTCCCCACCGTCGTCACCCACATGGATCGAGAGTAGACTTTTGTCATAGTGTTCCCTGGCACCAGTCTGATGATTGACGTCAGGATACTCCAGATAACGCAGTACCGACGTGTTGTACGGTTCGGTCAGCCGAAACGTGTTGCGCATCAGCCCATCAGTAG
The DNA here is from genome assembly GCA_043750495.1 of Minisyncoccota bacterium. Lineage (GTDB taxonomy): Bacteria > Patescibacteriota > Minisyncoccia > Phycocordibacterales > UBA918 > OLB19. Next base: position 269 of record JAYVBM010000065.1, read on the forward strand.
CGAAACAAAGTAGTTCGTGCTCCGGCGCTTGTAATGCCGTCACGATATTCAAAGCGATGTTACGAAGACCCATGTGAAGCTGCTCTACAATCTGTAGACACGCCTTTTGTTGTGCCGATTCTCTGACGCCAGCATTCTCAAGTAGCAGCGGCAAATCTAGAGCAAAATGGAAGTAAGTCTTTTCATCGTACCCTTCAGAGTACCGTTTAGTGATATGTCCGACATCGGCCTCGTGCTCACCATCCCGGGTGAGCGTCCAGCGCTTCTCATCGCCAATAGTCCTAAGCAGTTTCCGCGTCGCTCCCATGGCATTATTCACCAGCACGGTGTCTACTGGCACAAAGGCATAGCCACTTTCAAGCAAGTCACTAGTGACTTTTTCGTAATCTACGTCCATTTACCAAACCCTTTCAACGAACCAAAACTGAGCGGAAGTATAGTCTTTACATCCTTATAATGCAATAGAAAAAGCGTACGCCTTCGTCGTCCGCTTTTTGATAGGAAAATTAGAATTTGTCTGGGATCGGAAACGCTTCAGCGAGCGCCACCACCTCTTTTTTGATGGCGGCCTTTATTTCAACATCATCTTTTGACCGCATAGTGGCAATCATCAGTTCTGCCAACTTGGTGGCTTCAGCTTCTTTCATACCACGAGTGGTCATGGCGGGTGTCCCGAAGCGAATACCTGACGGATCCATCGCTGTTCGTGGCTCGTCGGCAATCATGTTTTTGTTAAGAGTAATACCGACTTCATCAAGTACCACTTCAGCTTCCTGCCCGGTGATCTGAAGAGAACCGTAAACATCTGCCAGTAGTAAGTGGTTGTCGGTGCCGCCACAAAGTAGACGAATGCCCTCTCGTTTAAAGACTACTTCCATGGCTTTTGCATTCCTAAGAATCTGGGCTGCGTATTCCTTAAAACTTGGCTTCAGCGCTTCACCAAAGGCGATCGCTTTTGCCGCTATGAGGTTCATGTGCGGTCCTCCTTGCATACCCGGGAATACCGCCTTGTCGATCCGCTTGGCGATGTCGGCATCTTCTCGCGTCAAAATCATGCCGCCGCGTGGACCGCGTAGAGTTTTGTGCGTTGTGGTTGTGATCACATCAAACCCATAGTCAAACGGATTCTTGGCAGCGCCACCGGCGATGAGACCCGCGATGTGCGCCATGTCGGCTACGGTATAAGCACCGACTTCTTTGGCAATCTCTACAAACTTTGCATAGTCGAGTTCACGACTGTAGGCAGAGAAGCCGGCGAGGATTATTTTTGGCTTATGCTCAAGCGCTACTTGGCGCAAGTGTTCATAGTCAATTTCGCCCGTGTCGACATCTTTCATTTTGTAACGGACAAAGTTGAAGACTTTGTTTATAGCGGTGGTGGGATGCCCGTGAGTGAGGTGTCCGCCATGACTCAAGTCCATACCGAGCACAGTGTCGCCCGGCTCCATGAGCGCGAAGTACATCGCGACGTTCGCCGGCGCACCAGAAAGTGGCTGAACATTTGCGTACTTGCACTTAAAGAGCTGGCACGCTCGCGCAATGGCAATACGTTCGACAATATCAGTATATGTCTGTCCGCCGTAGTAGCGCTTACCTGGATAACCCTCAGAGTATTTATTAGTGAAGATAGAACCATTTGCTTCACGTACGGCTTTTGAAACATAGTTCTCACTTGGAATCATTTCAATCCCCGTTCGTTCTCGCTCCTCTTCCCCCATAAGCGCGTTATAAACCTCTTCGTCTTGGTTTTTGATGTGCTCGTATTCGTTCATATTCATAATAAAAAAGTTAGTGTAAGTAAAATCAGAAAATTGGAACGAAGAAGCTTAGATCATAGCGGGTATTTGTTGAGTCGATTATAGCATAAAAGAAAAAGGCCGGACGTAAGTGTCCGGCCTTTGATTAGCGAGCATAGGCTGGCTGTAATGCTGGCTTCGGTGGGAATCTGCCTTGTAGCAGGCTGGCCAGCTCTCTCAAACTAGGTCGTTTGCGTCCGCCTCTCCAAACCATTCTGAATTCGTAGTATACGACATGTTCTGAAAAAAATGGTTTCTTGGTGGTTGGTACCACACGGTCCTTACGGAGCTGTCTGATACGCTCTAACTGGGCATCTTCACGCAAGCGGCACTCCATGAACTTACCATCTGCAAAGTGCACCAGTAGACCAAGGGTGTCACTGGTTCTCAAACCAGTTAGTAATTTCACCTGCTTCCAAGTAAGCCAGTACCGAGGCACTGTCTGAATTTCTCTAAGCGCAGGTACATAAACTAGAAATATTTTCCCGATAATGAACAATACTACGAGGATGAAAATCGGTAGCAGCATCACAATCAAGACAGTGCCTAATATCTTGTGACCAAGAGTAAACTCAGGCTTTTTGTAAGGCTTCATATAAACTCTCCAAAGGGCAATCTCTCACTACCATAAACTAAATCAAGAAAAAGAAAAGACGGTCGCCTGGCGGCCGTCTTTGTTTTCTTTTTTAAAGCACTAAGCTGAGCAGGACTGCTGTCGCCGTCAGGAACACGAGCGATGACACTAAAAGGGTAATTTTTGACCTTCGTGGTACGCGATAGCCGATATACGCCTCAAGCAGCATAACGAAGAAAGCTGCAAAGCTGATCGCAAAGAACCCGTCAGCATCTCCACCGGGCGACACCTTCGACCAAAGAAAAAAGCTCAGGACAGTGATCGAGCCTCCGAGAAAGAAAGCTATTGCGAGCTTAACAAATGAAGACATTGCTGGTTCTCCTGTAGAACAAAGTTTGAAGTAAACTCCTACTGTCCAAACGCTAACACAAAAACATACATCTGTACATGTGTCTTTAAAAATGCTCGGTCGCTCTACTTCTTTTGCTCAAACCCACCGATGTTGGCGATTTCACCGCGGAGGCTGGGGTGAGACTTGTAATCAACCAATTCAATATCAGCCAAAGTAAAGTCGTCTATATTCTTGATGTCTGGATTTAGTTTCAGGCTCGGGAACGGCATTGGTTCTCGGGTGAGTTGCTCTTTAACTTGGTCGAAGTGATTGGAGTATATATGTACGTCACCAAAGGTATGTACGAATTCTCCGGCTGGGATGTTCACAATTTGCGATACCATCTCAAGCAAAAGCGCGTAGCTCGCAATATTAAACGGTACGCCGAGAAATAGATCAGCTGAGCGTTGATAAAGTCCCAAGTTCAACTTACCGTCGGCCACCTGAAACTGAAACATGGTGTGGCAAAACGGTGGCACTTGTGACTGCTGGCCTTCAGATGCCATCTCGTAGATAAAATCTGGATTCCACGCACTGACGACATACGACTTACGATCCGGCTTTTTTTTGAGTCCTTCAATCGCCCAAGCAAGTTGATCAATTTCTCGACCGTCTTTGGCTGGCCACTTGCGCCACATTCTGCCGTAGATGGTAATGAGGTCCCCCCACTTTTGTACAAATGGGTCATCCGCCGGCAGCTCAGTAATTTTCGCAATGAATTCGTCCTGTGTCATATCTTGTTCTGGAGCGCTGTCCTTGGCCCACATGTGGTACATCTTCCAGGCCCACTCATCCCAAATATGGTTGTTCATTTCCAAAAGCGGCTTCAGATTAGAGCTACCAGACAGGAACCAAATCAGCTCAGTGGTAATCCCCCGCCAAAAAGTTTTCTTGGTCGTAAGGAGTGGAAAGCCTTCGGACAAGTCAAAGCGAATTTGCCGCCCGAACACACTGCGAATAAAAGGCGGCTGTTCGCCCTTCGCCGCATACTCGTCAAGCACCACTTGATTGAAGAACAGCTCCTTATCAGAACCATTATCCAAAATGTCCTGACACAAACCTAAATATTGATACTCGGGGTGTTTTTTATCCATAGTTATATTCGCTTGTTATTAACTTTCCTAGTTGGTTTCTTTGGATCTGGAGTAGCTCCTTTTGGTGGCATGTACCCAACGATGTTGTTTTGGTTATAGCGGCCGGTTTGCTTGTAGCTCTTGTTGGTATGTGATGATAGGGTTGAAAATGTCAGCTGCGCAATTTCCATCCCTGGCCGCAAGACAATTGGTACGTTGTTGAGATTGCACAGCTCAAGTGCAATATTGAGAAAGTGTCCAGGATTAACGATACTGGCTGAGTTGTGTACGATAAGTCCAATCCGGGCCAAACTAGATTTGCCGTTTACTTCGATCAAATACTTGTCTGATCCGAACTTTTCTTTTGAGTACCCAAGAATACTCACCCCGGGATGTAGCACGAACTCATCGCCGTCTTTGACTTCGATAGTGGTGGTTTTGGGATAGATTTTTTTTACTGGATCAATCGCTTTTGTGGAGTGTGCGTCATTGATAATGAACGTATTGCCGAGACAAATGTCATAGGTCGCGGGTTGCAACTTTTTTGGGTCGTATGGCACGAGAGTAATATCACCGCACTTTACCGCATCGTGGATATCTTTATCTGAGAGAAACATATTTTAATTGTTAGGTAAGGTCATTATTCCATGAGTGAAGTTTGTTTGCACGTGGATGAAATGCAAGGTGAGAAAACCTTAGGTTTTCGCAAGGCCTTGCCAGCCAACCTTGCGAATACTTGGAGCAAGGTGGCGACAAGGTGTACTGTTCCTGTAAGGAATGGGAAGTGAGTCGCCCGAGCCATACTTAACGTATGGTGAGAAGACTCGCGGGACCCATAACAAAGCAGTTCGCCAAATGCAGAGCTACTCAATTATAAAGACGTTATCGGTACCATAGTACTCCGGCCAATTCGTGTTGTAGTGAGCAAACATCCTAGCTAGTCGGTCTTGATCGAGTTCCAAGACTTCTAACTCACTCATGAGTTCATCAATTTCTGCTCGCACCGTATCCGCTTCAGCTTCAACGTGGACTATTTTTTCAAACTCGGCTAAGTAGCCGTACCCTGCGTTCTTATCTAGACACACACTCGCTCCTTTGTACGCATACTCTTCACGTTCGCGCGACCACTTGGCTTGGTAGCTAAATCCGGCTTCAAGTAGGAGCAGATCGAGTTCGTCGAGAGTAATCAAGACCGGCTCTTCGAACTCCATACGCTTGACAGTGTTGGCACTGGTGCCTTCATCAATCGAGGCTTTCACTACGAGAAGCACTTCTCCGTCGCGTTGGCGCGAGCGAATTGAGAATTCTGTACCCCGCTCAATGGTTGTCTTGAGCTTGGCGCGATCTTCTTCACTAAAGAGGTATTCCACCTTGTCATAGAGATCTTGCATATCGCCACCTTCAAAGTAGTGATTGAGTTGCTTATTGGTGGAGATGAGCGCGCAGTTCGGGTCGAGCTGACACATCTTCTCTTTTAGTCGCAGCGCGTTTTGCTCTTCTCCCAACAAACTCTTAACTTCAATTTCAAAATGTGACATATGGCAAGAAAATTAGTCCGTTCATTATACTGCCGCCACGGAAGGTGGCAAAAAGACAAGCCCTTTTGGGTATGGCATAATGAATGAACAAAAGAGCGTAAGCTACTATTGTGCGCCCGGTTTTTAAGGAGACTTGAGTCGACTATAAAAATGAAGTACTCTTGGGGTGAATTTATGTCCCGATTTGCCCCTTTCTTAGGGCAAATCGCTGGACCAGGAAAAAATATGAAAAAGAAAGCTAAAATCTGTATTGTGGTGGCAATTAGCAAAAACCGACGGGCCATTGGTATGACCGGCAAACTACTGTGGCATATTCCCGCCGATATGAAGCGATTCAAAGCTCTTACCTTGGGACACCCAGTGATCATGGGTCGCAAGACGTTTGATTCAATTATTGGGTATCTGGGCAAACCCCTACCCGAGCGAGCCAACCTGGTGGTGACGCGCGATCCTGACTATATCTATGAAGGAGCTGAAACCTTCACCTCTATTGAGGCTGCGCTGAAGCGAGCCCATGAACTTGATACAGATGAGATTCACATCGGCGGTGGCTCAGAAATATACCGACAAGTTCTTCCCTACGTTGATAAGCTATACCTGACACTAGTTGACGATGAACCAGAAGCTGACACATATTTCCCTCCGTTTGAAAATGAATTTGAAGTGGCTCTCGAACATCCAGCTCAAGAACATAATGGACTCTCGTACCAGTGGTTTGATTACGTCAGAAAATAAAACAGTGGCCTTATGAAAAAAAACAAAGAATCTGTCATTCTCGGACGGTTATTAGAAAAAATCGCACCCTCAATTGGTGCGTCTGTTTTGCTAGAACCGGAGTGGAAAATCGCCGGGCAAATAAGCTTCAAAAGTGGCAAACACTCATACTTTAGATACAACACCCTTGATCTCAATCCAGTTGGCAGTTCCGATATAGCTAAAGACAAAGACTATTCTAATTTTTTTATGAAGTCCTTGGGGTACCCCACTATTCCCAAGAGCAAAACGTTCTACTCACAAGCTTGGGCTGATGCGATTGGTTCACCGAAGCGTAACATCGATGCGGCCTATATACATGCGACTAAAATTGGCTTTCCGGTCGTCGTCAAGCCAAACAGCGGCAGCCAAGGTGCCAACGTAGCTGTAGTAGAAAATAAAAAAGAATTCTATCAAGCGATGCGACGGATTTTTAAATCCGACCGCATTGCGTTGGTGCAGCAATGTGTGCAAGGAAAAGATTACCGTTTGGTTGTCTTAGATAAGAAAATCGTATCAGCTTACCAACGTATACCTCTAAGTATTGTTGGTAACGGCCGCGCTACTATTGCACAGTTATTGAGAGCCAAACAAAAATCATTTAGCGCCGTAAACCGTAACACCTTAGTGAAGCTCGACGACCCACGCATTATAATTAAGTTGAAGCGACAAAAACTCGCGTGGAGTTCAGTCCTACCCAAAAACGAGCGCTTATTTCTTCTTGATAACGCCAATCTCTCTTCAGGGGGAGATTCGATAGACGTCACAGACAAAGTGCACCCAGTATTTAAAAAATTAGCGATAAAACTGACAGCTGACATGGGTCTACGCCTATGCGGAGTGGACCTCATGATTGAAGGAGACATAAGTGAAAAACCAAAAACGTACTGGGTATTAGAAATTAATGCTGCTCCGGGACTGGACCACTATGTCAAAAGCGGCGATGCGCAAAAAAAAGTTGTCGAAAACCTATACCGAGAAGTGCTTCAACATATGGAGCGCTAGTACTATGGAGATGTAAAAGGCCGCGACACAAAGTGTCGCGGCCATTGCCGTATCAGCTGCCGATAATTTTCTTCACTTTATCAGCATAGCGATGTTGGTCTACAGAAATGAACTGATGGCGATCCCGCGTCAGTTTGCCGAGTGCTTTTTCGTGGTTACAAACTACCGGAAACTCAAACCAGACCACGTCATACTCAACTCCAGCAACAATAAATTCGCTTTGACGAAAGTGATGGAGATCGATGTCAGTCAAATACCTGAAGTACGGCTTCAGGTAGAAGCGGGCTGCTGTAAGTGCAACATCGCCTTTTGCGAGCAGCATATGCTGTTCATCTGGGTGGTGTAGCACACAGCGACCGACTACCGGGTGATCAAAGACCAACAATAGCGCTCGTTTTGGTTTTGGTGGTAAAAACTTATCTACCAGGCGTCTCACCATAGGGATCTCCTTGATTGTCCATAGCATTAGACGCAGGGAAACCGTATTTCTTTCAAAATACGAAAAAACATCTGTTAGGATGATTTATTTAGGTAAATAGTATGGGTTTTAATGTTAGGCGCTGCAGCAGCTGTTTGTCTCAGAAAAACAAGCGGCTCAGTGCGAGTCCGCTCCCTAGTGTACCATTCTCATACAAATAGGTTATTTTACAAGATACATTATTCCGACATTCTCTGCTTGTGCCCGGTCTCCACAGCGGTACCGGTAAATACCCTCTCCCTTTCCAAAAACTTGGGTAATGTTTATTTCACGGACTTGTCCTGCCGGCACAGCAAAGAAGTTCTCATCTTCAAACACGAATACATGCTCGCTTACATCTTGATTATTCAATTTCAGAACACTTCCCTCTCCCATCTTAATTATCAATGGATTCATACTGCAGTCGGCCATCACCGTTATGGTGTTCGACTCGACCGCTAAGTGTGCCACTTCGGCCGCGTATTCCGCAGGGTTCATACCCGACTCCCCCGGAGCGATTAATAGTTTTTGCTGTGCTTGTCGCAACTCAGTTTCTTTTTCGTCTTCATTTGACTCGATTACAGATGATGCCAGTTTCACGTACTTCAAATAGCCCAGAACAAAGATTATCAACAAAACCACTACTACTACAGCAACCATAAGAGTCTTTTTTTTGGAACGCGAATGAATCTTGCTTCCTTCGGGGACGGTGTACTCCATATCTTTAACTATATAACTATATTCAATCCCAGAGGGTGCTGTAGGTGGATAAATGCACAAAGACCCTAGCCTACGATGACCTCTTCTTGTGCTATATCTCCTCAATCGTTCCGGTTGTCTCCACATACACTGTCTTAGACCACTTGGTGTTAGTGACCCCTTCAACACAGCTGAAGACATACTCACTCTTGGCGAAGATTGGTTGAGTAGCGCGGTTTCCATTAAGAGGAGCCGGGTTGAGATTTACTCCTGGTCCATTCACTTGGCAAGTAAGTCCGGGGTAGGAAGTTGTGACGGTCCAGCGAAGAACGGTTGATTCGTTGTTACGCACTCTTTCCCGATCCACCATAAGAGTGAGGCCTGGGTCAGGTGGTGGGATAGTGAGGGTGGCAGTGTCGGTGTTGTCGGCTTCGCCTTCGGTCACCTCGTTCACGCTACCATTAGAGGCGATTGGGGTATCAATCGAGACTTTCACTGGAACGCTGCCTAAGCTAATAGGGCCAGGAATACGGACGGTGCGGTTGAAGCCGGCAGGAACAGGTGCTAGTCCACTTGCGATAGTGCCGCTCTGAGTCGAGTACCCAGTGACTTCAACCGTGTAAGTAGCGTCAACGGGGGTGGCACTACCACCGTTATTGGCGGTGCTGAAGTAGATGTCGGCGTAGCTGTATGTGGCGGTAGCGGGGTCAAAGGTGCCTAGACTACTGATAGTGACCATCGGACGGTTGAAGTTTGGTCGCGGATCGTAACAGCGTCCGCTGGTTGCGTTCCACTGTCCAACTCCTTCGCAGACAATATTCACGTTCGTACTTTGTAGTACAGTGCCGCCATTACGAGCTTCGAGGGTATGATTACCATACCCCATTGCTTGCACTACATTATTGCCAACGGCTTGCATTGAATATCCCACATTGAGCGACGAGTTGAAGACGTTTGGATTGGCTGCATCCCGTATCTCCCAGGTGAGGATCGCATTGCAGGTGGCACTGCCGATAGGAATAGCGCACCCAACCACCGACATGGTGGCGATCGAATCTAAGATGACTTGTGCACCAGCGAAATCAATCCACCCCAGGTCGCTCGACCAGGCGTGTCCAGAGAGCGTGTAGGGACTGGCCGAACCATTGACCGTCAGGCCGTAGCCGGCACCAGATAGGCTGATACAGCCGTCGAATCCTCCCGCATTGCCTCCCTCATCGCGAATCGCCAGAATCCTTGCGCCTCCGGTAATCGCACTTCCAGAGCGAGCTGCGGGGGCAAGTGCCGGTGTACACCCGCTAAGGTCCGCCCCTTCAAAAGAGATCCACCCGTAATGTTCGCTCCACGCCTGGCCTGAGACCGCCCCATCACGTGATGGTACCTGCACACCATAGTCAATACCGGTGCCATCTGAGAGGTTGTTCAAGCTTACCCACCCAATGCCTTGGTAGGCAGAATCATCAGAAAAAGTACCACCCCAGGCAAAGCCACGCATGCTTTCAGAAAGATCAGCTATCGCCGGAGTGATTTGAAATAGATGTACAAGAAAAATACCAAGCACCCCTCCCCAGGTAAGCAATTTTTTATTAGGAGTGAAGCGTAGACGTCGCATGCGTAATGTTAGGGAGTGTCTTCTTGTTTTTCTCTCAGGCCATCTTCTGTTAATTCACCTAAGATCGCGTCCATTTCTTCCTCAGTAAGTGGGCGTAACTCTTCGCCTGTGGCCATCTGTACTTTCAACTCATTCAATCGTTGCTCAATCTCTCCAGCAGGTAAGCTCGCGGGACTAGTTTTTTCTAATTCACTAAGATCACCTTCTACTCCCGTTTCATTGGCAGGTTCTGTTTCAATGCTAGGCTGCTCTTCTACTATCGACTGCTGAGGTACCTGCCGGTAAGAATAAAGCGCTGCGGCTACAACAAACACTAGTAGTAATACGATCCCCCCGACTGTAATTAATGACTTTGGTTGCATACTCATTTAATTAGATACATTGCGCTTCACAATAAGTGCGGTTACCTCCGTTCTCAAAGGCTCTTATTACCCACTCACTCCCGTTGTTGTACACTCTACAACCAAAGCCATTTACATCATTCGACCCATCCGAAGACCACACGTACGTAAGGAAACACATATTGTGCGTCCCTAAACTGCAGTACACATCTTGCGCACCACCTTTTGCATTGTCACAGGCGGTGGGTCCACTCAGTCCAGAAAAAATTGCAGTCGTAATGGCGACAATGTCACTACTTACCGTCACCGCACCGCTTGTTTGGTTAACGCTAATACCGGTACCGCTACTGACACTCGTCACACCAGCACCGCCAACATCATCGATTTCACAGATGACCGTTCCATCAGCAGCAATCGCTCGCATTGACTCTCCAGCCGGACATGAGCTGGCGATACGACGTTGCATATAGCTGGTGTCGGCCGACACCACGACAGTGCCGGTTGTTGGCGACACGACCATTCCCGTTCCGGCTGTCACTGCATTCACTGCTCCCCCACTATCATCAACTTCACAGGTGACACCACCATCAGCAGCAATGGCCCGAATTGATTGTCCGGCCGGACAGGTGTTCAAAATACGCCGCTGCATATAATTAGCGTCAGCAGTTACTACCACAGCTCCCGTGGTCGGTGAGACCGAAATTCCACTGGCGCCACTTATAGAACTGATCAATCCACCAGTTGATTGGCACGAGACTGAGCCGTCAGCGTTTATTAGTTGCATAGCTTGGCCAGCGGGGCACGTACCAGCCACGCGTGCTTGCAGCACTGAGGTGTTTGCGGTCACGACCACGTTACCGGTAGTCGGAGAGACAGTGATTCCACCACTACCGCTTACCGTGCTAATAGTACTTCCTGCCGGCCAAGCCGTACGGCAGTCACCTGAAAGACAAAGTCCTGAGGCATTACTAGTTGTTACGTACTGTCCTAAAACTGCATTTCGAGAAACCGCTAAGTCAGTGCCAAGAACCAGGGTTCCGCTTTTGGTCTGTTGGACTGCAGACGTAGTAATGGGCCCTGCCACGTTGCCGTTTGGTGGACTTTGCGTCGGACCGGTCCAAGCAAAAACCAATTGAACACCGACACCCACCACCAGGCCGAGAATGATGACTTTGGCGTAATACTCGAAACGATTATTTTTAAGTGAATGCTGCATAAATAGTAAGGGCAAAATGTTTATAGTTTGCTTAATTATATGCTTGTATTTTCTGCTCTGAGGATTAGCGTGGGGATAACAGGTAGAAAAACTGTGCGTTATTAAGAAGGTTACAAAACAAGCGTTGAAGAAATTTACAAAATAAGCGCGACTACCTATAGTATAGGTTATTTTAAAAAAAATTTGGGTTTGTCCACCTAAACATACTAGATGTGTCGCATATATACACCCACTTCTTGTTCAACACCCATCGCCATTCGCTTCATCTCGTCTGAAAATTCTGGAAATGATTCAAAAAATACTCGGTTGATTTCGTCGATAACCTCATTTGATAATTGGTTGACTTGTTTTTGTGCCACACCTTGCTCTAGTGGCGTCAGTGTTTTCCAGTCTTTAAAAAGTTCTTTTCTTTGCTGCATCTTTTCTTTTACCTCGTCTGATTCCAGCGCTTCTTTAGTTATCTGTAACACCGTCCTCAGCATCTCGGCTTTTTGTGGTGTAAGTGCAGACTGCATCTCCTTTAATTGTGCGGCGATCTCCTCTGTCGCCCAGTTTCCGACTTCGTCAAATTTTATACCGCGCAAATCAAGCGTATGCTCAATACTAAGAGCGGAAGCAATGAGATTGATGGTGGCAATGTTTCCCCAAGCGAGAATGCGACGGACTTGGTCAGCATCTAATTCCATACCAATATTATGAAGTCGGTGTTGGGCGTTTGCTTTGGCTGTCCGCTTCTCCATCGCTTCATCTAGAGGTAGTGGGGCAATGAGTTGATTGATAGCCGCTAGGGGATCTTCTTGCGTGAGAGAACGTTCAGCCGTACGGATGGCAATATTAACGCCATTTTGCGGCATGTACACATTGCCTTCCATTGAGGCTCGAGCAAGTGCTTCTTGAGTTGTTTGGTTTAGTCGTTCGTGCATGATACTCATAGTATACCTAAACAAAAGGCCGTGCGCTTGGCACGGTATTTTGTTTAGTGTATAGAGCTTATTAGGCCACCTTTCCTCCTTAACTTGAACAATCGAGCAATGAAGGGGATGCTTGCATACACTTACATTACGAGAGCAGTATACCTTTTAGTTTAGGCTACTTTGCCTCCTTACAGGAGCAGTACACCTTGTCGCTGGTTTGCTCCAAGTATTCGCAAACCAGCTGGCAAGGTCCGTGAAAAGTGGCTTAGGCCACTTTCACGCCCATAGAGCGACAAGTCCCTTCGACAATCTTCATGGCGGCTTCGATTGAAGCGGCGTTGAGGTCGGGCATTTTTTCTTCAGCCACTTCACGGACTTGTGCCTTGGTGATAGTACCGATAGTTTGAGAAGTATTCTTTGACGCGCCCTTGTCCTTACCAATCTTCTTCAAGATAAGCCGTGACATTGGCGATACCTTCACTTCAAAAGTAAAGGTACGGTCGTCGTAAACTGAGATGACTACAGGAACGATATCGCCCATACGGTCACGAGTCTTTTCGTTGAATTGGTTTACGAACTCACCGATGTTGATGCCGGCTTGTCCTAGTACCGGTCCCAGTGGTGGGGCTGGTGTAGCCTTGCCTCCCTTTGCCTGTACCTTAATAATCTTTGTTAATTTCTTTGCCATGTTGAATGAGTGAATGTCCGAAAGGACATAATTACGAATTTATACAGGCGCTTAGTATATTTCGACCCCATCCTAGGTGATAAATGAAGAAAGGAGCGAAAGCGACTATTCTGAATTTAGATCCGAATCTGCCCCTTTCCTAGGGCAGATTCCTGGACGAAATAGACTGCAGCGAGCTGTAGAAAAAACGATTATTTTTAAATTTGGACAAGTATTGTTTTTAACCATTACTTATCACTAGAAGCCCGCGTATCGTACAAGAGAAAACCTTGTTTTGCAAGCTCAATAGAAAAAAGCCTTCCCACTTGATGCGGGAAGGCGTTTGATATGACTATGTGACGAGAGCTTCGAATTTGGAGCGTGCTGCGTCAACCTCAGCCTGACTAACGACAGTGTGTTGTGCTTGACGACTCAAGCTCTGGTAATTCAAGGCAGCCATCACTTGTTGATCTTCTGACGAGTCACGGGGAAACAGATCTCTGAGACCAAGGCTAAAATTGCCTCTGCCGACAATTCCGGGGACTTCTCCATCGAAAGAGAATTTCAATTGAACAATGCCCTCACCCTTGTATTCGTGGCGAAGATCAAAGTAAAAGAGTCTGTCACCAAAGACTTGTTCGCGCACGGCTTTATCTATAGCCGCCAACCACCCCGAGTAAACGTTTACTTCCCCACAACTATAGTCCGCTGTGATGTGTACATTTGCCAAAGACAAGTCTACCGCGAGTCCATGGTACCAACTAAGGCCCTCTACTATCTGACTGTTTCGAGCGGGAAAATACTCCACCGGCTCGGACTTGTTGTGCTTATGCACAGACGGACCATATAACTCAATCGGGTGTCGTTTTTCTTGCAACAACTTAGTCACAAGTTCGGAAAGCTTTGGTAGCTCAGACATGGCAGTGCGCTCCTTTCTGTCTACGGCGAACTATACACTGGGAGGGATTTTTGTCAAAGCAAAAAAGCCGCGGGCAGGGACCGCGACTTTTCTATCCATGTTATCTAAAGTTTCAAAATGAGATGCGGAACGCGAAGCTTAGGGATTTTCCGAAGGAGACGTAGCCAATCTACGATGACTGAGGAAAATCCCGTAGCGACAAAGTGCCGCGCTCATTTTGGAAGTTTAGACTTTTTTTATTTGGAGGAAGTCGAGCTCCACTGGAGTCTCTCGTCCAAACATAGACACGAGCACCTTTACCTTGCCACTCTTTTCATCGACTTCGCCCACCTTGCCTTCGAGATCCTTGAATGGCCCGTCGACGATAGTGACAAAATCACCTGGAGTGAGGTCAACCTTGTGCTTGACGTCGTCAGTGGACATACGCTTCATCAAAGAGTTGTATTCGTCTTCAGTGAGAGGCACTGGTTGAGTACCACTACCAACGAAGCCCGTTACGCGCGGAGTGTTACGCACCACAAACCATGACTCATCGTCCACAATCATTTCTACGAGTACGTACCCAGGGTAGATGCGCTCTTCTTCGGTCACTCGCTTCCCGCCTTTTACCCGAATCTTCTTTTCGGTTGGGACGACCACCGCAAAAATCTTGTCGTTCATGTTGAGCGAATCGATACGTTGTTTGAGGTTGCGCGCTACAGCATTTTCGTAGCCAGAGTAGGTGTGAATCGCGTACCAGTTTCGTTCACCGGTACCATGTTGCTTAGCCATAGACTAGAAACGGTTAATGATGATCTTGATACCTTCTGAAAAAAGGTAGTCAAAAGCTCCAACGTATAAAGCGACGATGGTTGAAATGGCGATAACAAGCACGGTGTATAGTGTTGCTTCGCGCTGGGTTGGCCACGATACTTGTCGCAATTCTGCGATAGTAGCGCGGACGTATTTTACTAATTGTGTCATATGTATATTTGGTATTATTTTGCCCAGCGATTTCAGCCGCGCATCTTTACAGCTCGCTACCAGTATATTCTCCTTTGGAAGTCGAATCTACTGAAGCGCCTGTATATTTTCGTAATATGTCCTTAACGGACATTTACTCAAACAAAAAACGCCTCTCGGGCGGTTTATTACCAGTAATCATACGCTTATTTGCATTGTTGTCAAATGGTTTATTGAAAAAGGGTCGAAGCGGAGCTTCGACCCTTTGAAATGAACCTATTTACCACAACTTGAGGTTATAGTCCCCCAGCGTGAGCTTGCCGTCATTACTATCATCCGTACAGCAATTGTATACTGTCACACCGCAGTTAATCGGCTTCTCTTCTTCGTCCACCCGAATAAATTCTTCGGGTGACCAACGTTCAAGCAGCGAACGGATTGAGAGTTTAGTTAGGTGGTGGGAGAACAAATAGACCACCTGCCCCGAATGCTCTCGCACCAGCGTATTCATAAATGAACGGACTCTGTCTCTAAGGTCTGACACCGACTCACCTTGCGGATATTGGTACCAATACGGACCTTGCTGGTCATGCAGTTCTTTTTGTTCAGGATGCAACGCGTGGAAAACGCGCCAATCGCTATATAGCAACGATAGTCCGTGCTCTTGTTCACGTATGCGATCTTCCTGCACCACCTTGGCACCAGCCACGTCCAGTCCACCGGCGCAGGCGGCCTGAAAGGTCTGGTTGGTACGCACATACGGTGAGACGAATACGACGTCGGGCGGAGCAACAATCTCACCAAGTCGTGCGCCCGTCAGTCGACCTTGTTCTTCGCCTACTGCAGAAAGTGGCGTGTTGTAGTCACTGCAGGTAAGTGCGAAGCGTGCTTTTACCAGCAGCGCTAGACTCTTTGCTTCGTCTGAACGATAATCGGCCTTAAAGGCCCGGACAAACGACTGGTACAGTTCGTCATTTTGCTTTATCCGACGTAGTGCATTGTACGCCGACTCACCGTGACGAATGATAACGAGTTGTTTCGGCCATTTCATTAGCTTTTCCTTTGATGATGAGCAACTAAAAGCAACAGTACAAAAACTGGCTGCAAAAGTCAAAAAACGGGCCGCATAAGGCGTCCCGTTTTTCTCTCAATGTTTTTCTATTCCATTTCGTATGTCACGCTCACTGTAGCTCTTACTTCTTGTTCGCCAGCTGGCAGGGGTGGTGCTCCACCCGATTCATTCTTGGCCATATCCATTTCATACCCACCGTAATATGGCTCTCCGCCGTAATAGTCGTCCATTTCGTAATAACTAGTCATTCGCGTCAGTCTCATTCCAAACTGGTCTGCAATACTTTGGGCTTCTGCCGTGGCGTCCGCAATCGCTTTATTACGAGCTTCGTCTTTACTTGCATCTTCATTATCAATCGTAAAGCTAAGACCACTAATACCAGTCGCCCCCAGTCCTCCAACTCCAGCCAAAAGCGTTCCGGCTTTGGCCATGTCGCGCACTTTCACAGTCACATACTGCGAGACTTCAAAACCATCCGGAATCTCCCTTGCTGGCGGACAGTTCCATCCGTCACACATAACTTCAGCCCCATAGTCATAGGTGAATAGTGGGTAGAGGTTGTAGTTTTCGGTCTTAATGTCAGCTTCCGCTACTCCTTGCTGCGCGAGGTACGCAGTGAGCGCAATCATCTTGGCACTTGAAGTTGCTTGTGCTTCTTCAGCCGTTGCACCTTTAGCGGTAACTGAAAAAGAAAACTGAGCAATATCTGGCTTGACCTTTACTTCACCCTCGCCTGTCACACTAATACTTGTCGGCATTTCTCTGGTGATTTCCGCAGTACGCATAGTGAGTATCGCATACGCAGCCAGAGCAGCGATAAACATGGCGAGGAGAATTGAACCGAGCAGTCGGTTGAAGGTGCTACTAAAGAACATCTGCATATAAATTATTTAAATTAATTGTTTGGTAAAAGCGTGCGAATAAAAGCGCGTATACGATGAGGCCACTCCTCTCCAGTACCACACTGGACTACAAACGCATCTTTGTCTTCTTGCGAAAGAACCGGAGTACTAACTGTATCCTTAAGTAAATAATACATCACTGATGAGTCGCCTTCAACATGATCAAGGCCTAAGGCATGACCAAATTCATGAGTGAGAACGGCTAGCAACTCTGAGTCATCTGAAAATTTGTACACATTGATACGACCATCTTGATAATCGCCTTGAGTAAACTCGCGAGCGTAACCAAACTTCTTGTTGTATGAGACCACTTCTTGGTTGTATTCATCCACTAACTGATTGCCTCGTTCACTCAGCTCATTCATTTTATTAGCTAGCGCTGTAAGCTCATCAGCCTTTTTTGAGAGCGCGACTGATTCGGTGTTAAGACTATTTCGTTCTTGCTCTAGTTCAGAAAACACTTCGCTTGGTGCGCCGCCTTGATCGTTATACGAACTTACACGATCGTTATAGGCATTTAGTCTAGCTTCATACAAACTCACCCGCTTATTATATGACTCGGCTAATTCGTCGTACTCCGTCTGCAAACCATCAATGGTTTCAACCAAACTATCATTTTCAGATTTTTTGGTATCAAGTGCCTTTTGTTCAGTCACTTCAACATCAGCCTCCGCCTGTCGCTCGTCAAAAATAAAATCAACCACTAGGTTGGCGCCCTCATCGTAGGTAAACAGATCACGACCGACTGAGTCCTCCCACACCTTTTCCGCCTCGGCTAGGTGTTTTTTTGCACCGTCGGTATCTAAGTTGAAGTGAGGGTCAATTTGTCCGACGCGGTAATGCAGTGGTACCGGGCAAATGCTGGCGGTGCTTTTATACCAAAACGTCCCCGCGGCGGCGAATGTAAGGACCAGGGCTAATAGGTATGGAAATCTCATAGGTTCTCTATGATAGCAAATTGCTAAATGTTTTGCTTTTACTGAGAGAAGTTCACTTTGAGTTTAGTGCCACTTTCTACAGCTCACTTCAGCTAAATCTTCCTCCGGGAAAAAGGAGGATAATATAGCTAAGCGCCTGTCTAAGTAGCATCGAGCTGGGCGGTAGCTTGTACCGCTCGCTGCAGCCTATTTCTCCCTTGGAGATCGAAATATGCTAAGCGCCGGTAGGCTGGTCCGTTTGATTTTTGTAATCATGCCTACAGCTCGCTACAATCATATTCTCCCTTGGAGGTCGAATCTGATTAAGCGCCTGTATAAGCAAAACCATAGCCGAGGTTTCCTCGGCTTGTTTTGCTTAAGAAAACGGCCCAGAGCGGGGACTGCGTAGTCGCGATACGTAGTCCCTATTCTGAGCCGTTTCCA
>JAYVBM010000066.1:0-10362 GCA_043750495.1 Minisyncoccota bacterium
GTCTTTTCACCGACTGACAGCTTTGATGGTTCTAATTACCAGTATAGTCAATCATCTACAGCCGGCGATACCACCGATCATGAAATTCAAATAATCGGACTCGGTCCGTTTACTGACTACAGCTTTAAAGTGAAGTCCAAAGACACCTATGGCATTGAAGGGGAGAGTCGTAACTTTACGTTTAAAACTAAAGCCTCAGCCCCAGATATTCGCAATCTGCGAGTTATTAAGGTTGAAGAAAATGCTGCAACTTTAGCGTGGGATACAACCGTTCCGGCCAAAGCCTTGGTAGAGTTCCAAGATCAGACTACTGGTGCCCAGAACTCAGTCGGTCGCCCGACGCTAGCGACCACCCACCAAATGCGTCTGGCAGACCTTACCCTTGGTACACGCTATGTCGCCTTTGTGACTGCTGAAAACTCCGGCGGCGATCGTATTAAAAGTCAGCCAATTCAATTCATTACCGTTAAAGACATTGCTCCACCTATTATTACCAACGTAACCAACGAATCAACCCTCTTTCCAGGCAGCGAATCTCGTATCCAGACTATTATTGAATGGGATACTGATGAGGCAGCGAGCTGTCTGATGACCTATCAGGAGGGAGTCGCCGGCGGCACCGACCCTTACACGATTGAAAAAGAACAAGTCGAATACAACACCAGTCACGTACAAGTGGTCATCGACTTCGCCCCAGCGACTGTTTATCAGTTTTACCTTGAGTGTACCGACGACGCCGGCAACAGCGTCAAGTCAGAAAACTTCGTCCTCTTCACTCCAATCCAAGAAAAAAACATCATCGACCTCATCCTAGAAAACTTTGAATCTACCTTCGGTTGGGTTAAGAACATTAAGAGCTAAACACCCAATGACGCTGAAGTAATTGTCGTAAATCCAAAATTAAATAGAGCCCGTTCATAAAACGGGACCTTGCTGGTTAAATTGACCTTCAAACGGACCAAAATAAACAAATCTACTGGGCCCAAAGAGTATAATTTCTTCAATGGTGGCAACTTCCTTTTTAAATCTGCCATGCCATTTGCCGCCGCGGCGATTGGGGCTACCGTCCCCAAATAACGCTGGTGCGCATTCTGAGCATAAGGCTTTGCCTTGGAGCGATTCAAGAGACCATAGACGTTTGATGTTTCTGCCCCAATAGAAGCCGACGCCGGTATTTTCAATGGCATTGCAAATATCGCAGACGAAGAGTGGCATTAAACCCTCCTATGAACTACTGCCCTCATTGTACGTCACGAAATATTAACTGCAAGATAAGCTTAATTTCAAACTAGTACAGTACATTTGGGCTATTTACAGTATGTTTTATACGTAGTATAACTCTCGTAGAAAGGGGACGATTAATGAAAAGAGTTCTTATTGCGTTGATCCTGGCGCTCACTGCTGTGACTGGGTATGCGGTCTTTAGTAGCACGAGACATGACTCAGAGTCTAAGTGCGGACTCAACGGACAGTTTAAAACAGTGAAGCGCTCAAGTGCTGATCTGAAGCAAGCGTTTCTGTGGTTGAACCAACAATTCTCAGCCAATGCTACGCTGGAGGATCAGATAGGTACACTTGAAGTTGTCGTCTGTAATGCGAAAAACCCTCTAGCCGTAAGGCAGTCTGCGCTGGACGTGTTATATGAGGTGACAGCTATCAATCTGGTCCTGCGTACGCCCAAGCGGTCGCCCCAACACTGGGAAAATCTCTATACCGATTCAAAGGGAACTGTAGCGCTAGTAGCGGCGGCTGAAGAGTCTGGTCGACAGTGCGCGATCGTTCGATTTCCTTCGAGATTCCTTCTCCTTGAAGGTGAATTGAAAGCCTCAGCAACGGAGAAGTTTTGTTTCTCTTTCGAGCGCGGTGGATGGGTCAATGATGGAGTCATTCTCTATGAAGGGATCTTCATCCCGGACGAAAATTATCGTCCCTTGAACAAGTCCTAGAATCAAAGACGCCGCAGTACCAACCTGGTATGCGGCGTCTTTTTTTATTGAAATGGGGACAGAACGGACTGAATTTTGGTCGCGGATGCCATAATAGAGGAGCATGGCGAAACCGCTCATCGTTTGTCGGGATCTTTCGATTATCTACAACAAGGGAAAATCGAACGAATTTCGTGCGCTCCAAGGAGTAAACACTGACATTTTTGAAGGGGAGTACATCATTCTTTTTGGTCCGTCTGGATGCGGTAAATCTACCCTGATGTATTCCATTCAGGGCTCACTGCCGCCTGGGGATGGTACGCTTTTGATTCGAGGTGACGATATCTACTCATATCCGCCATCTGAGCGAGTGTACTTCCAACGCTACATCATGGGAATTATTTTCCAATCCTTCAACTTGATCGGCTCACTGTCGGTACTTGATAATGTGGCGCTACCGATGATTTTTTGTAACGTGGACAAAACCACGCGCAATCGCCGAGCACAATCGCTTCTTGACCGTTTCGGAGTGGGTCACGTCTCACATAAGATTCCTTCAATGCTCTCTGGAGGTCAGCAGCAGCGTGTGTCAGTTGCGCGGTCCATGGTTAACGACCCGAAGATTCTTCTTGCCGACGAACCGACTGGTAACCTGGACTCTATCTCGACTCAACAGGTAATGGATAAAATTGATGAAATTAACACGTTTGACCGACGGACGATTATCATGGTGTCACACAACGCAGCGCACCTTTCTTATGCGCACCGAGTGTACTACCTCAAAGACGGACGAATTATTCGCGAGGTGGTGAACCCGCAACGCAAACAAATCAAGCCTGTGCGAGAAGGGGAGACGATCGTTACCGAGCTTGAGCAGCTCGCGAGACTCTTTCCTTACGACTCTGTGGAAACACTGAGGGTAAAGAGTATGGTTAACTTCCTCACTCAAAGCTACAGTTTTGATCAAATAGTCCGTCTCGAACACGCCGTATCTCTATTTATTACCGGAAGAATGGACAGAGATTCTCTAATTAAGAGTCTAATTCTTACCTACGAGCAAGGTGGAGTTGAAATTGAGGAAGTAGAAGCAAGACGTATGGCATCAGTAGCAGAGAAAATGATGCATCATGCTGATGATATCCGGCGCTTTCGCGCCCGTAAAGACAATGCGAACATATTCTTCAACCAGCACAAACTGGCAGAACGAATGCGTGACCATTTAGTGCAACTATTCCGAATCAAGTTGAGTAAGGAGCAGGATAAAAACCTGGTTGAAGTAATCGCCGACCGAGTGACGGGAGTGATTGAAGATGACGAACTTAACGAGCGTATGATGCGCGGTGTGCGCAGTGGGGGGCTTGGACTTTCAGAATTAGAGGCGGATGAACTGACTCGTTACTTTGAAAAAGTCATCGCCCAAGGAGTAGATGTAAGCTACAAAGCCTAATATGAGAGTTCAGGATTTAGCCCAACTATCGACTAGAATGTTTAAAACCAACCCGCTACGTACATGGTTGACGATTTTGGGTATGGGAGTGGGGACTGGCGCTGTGGTCGTGCTGGTGGGTCTTGGGTTTGGTTTGCAGAAAATTATTCTTGAACAGATCGTGTTCGGAGAAACGCTCCTTTCTCTAGGGGTATCATCTACCGGAGCACAAGGTCTCTCGCTTACCCCGGACACGGTTTTGGGTTTTGAAAAGAATCCCGCCGTGCTTGATGCTGCTCCGCTGGCCCGATTTCCGGCTCTTATCACTTATAAAGGACTGACAGGAAACGTTTTTGTGCAAGGTGTTGAGCCGCCATACTTACGTTACGCCGGCGTTTCAGCGACAGCCGGTACTGTCTTTACCGACGTTGACGCCGGCGACACTAACTCCATCATGCTCTCTCCAGCCGTCCTAAAGCTGTTTGGGATTGAAGACGATAAGGCCAAGGACTTCATTGGACAAAAAGTTTCTATAAGACTCCTCGTTCCAGCCGAAGATGGTACCGATGATGTAAACGAAATTATAATTGATAAGGAATACACTGTCCGCGGCATTACCAAGGAACAAGGCGTGCTCAATGCCATGATGATGCTTCCGGAGCTGCGAAACTATGTGGGTATTGAAGAGTATGAGCGTATCCAGGTCCGCGTTAACACTAACGAAAATCTTCCACTGGTGGAAAAAGAGCTCATTGAAGCCGGCTATAGAGTAACAGCGCTTTCAAAAACAGTTGAACAAGCTTCAAAAATTTTCCAGGGCATTCAAGTTGTATTGGCCACTTTTGGTGGGATTGCCCTTCTTGTGTCTGCTATTGGTATGTTCAATACTATGACAGTGACATTGCTCGAACGCACTAAAGAAATCGGTATTATGCGTACGCTCGGGGCCTCACCAAACGACGTAAAGTACCTTTTCGTTTCAGAATCAGTGGTGGTAGGGTTTATGGGTGGGGTGACAGGAACTGCGATGGGAGTCACCTTTGGGATTACAGTTAACCTATTTCTCAATGTAGTCGCTGGACAGTTTGGCGGTCAGTCAGTGGCGCTATTCTCGTTTCCCTTCAACTTTCTAGCATTCATTATCATATTCTCAGCCGCAGTGGGGTACTTAACAGGTATTTTCCCTGCCAGACGGGCCTCGACTCTTAATCCCTTGGACGCTATCCGCTACGAATAACTTGTGTATGGACCTGTGCAAAACCACTGTCTGTCAGGTATATAACCTGTGTATAAGTATGGGCATAAAGAGTGGATTTTTAGGTACAATATAGTGAAAGTGAGTTATTTTATTTAGTATTTATTATGTCGTACAGCAAAAATGAGTTTCCCAAGCTAATGCAGACCGCCGGAAAAATTACCATCCTTACCGCCCTAACCGGAATGATGGTGTTCGTTGTGGCGTTCTTGTTTGACGCGGGCACGAGCCAACTAGGACGTACGGTGAACGCCACCAGTACTGCCTCAACCACATTGACGGTGCTGAACACTCCACCAGGGTTCACTCAAAACCCGTACGAAGTAATAGAATCATCTACTACAACGCCAACTAACTCAGGTTCTGTACAGCAGTGGCGAGCTACGGCCGTTGACTCAAACGGATCCCCGTACTTCCTACTTATATGTCGGAGTAGTAGCCCAGCGCCGATTGCGACAAACTCTACCACCACCCTCGGCACAGCCAAGCCAAACTGTGGCGCCGGTGTAACTCGATGGGGAGTTTCTGCCTCTACCGTCAGCGGTGCAGTCTCGACAGTTTCAACAACCACCCTTCAAGCATCCCCATTCTCAACCTCTTCTCCTAATGTGTGGTATGCCTATGTATGTGACGACGATCCAATTAATGCACGTTGCAACACAACTGGTCTGCAAGGAACAGGAGGTAGCGCCACTTCTTCACCATTCCATGTAAACTCACGCCCAGTACTAACAAGCTTTAACAACAACGGACCGACCGCACCAGGAGCTGTCATCACCTTCACTTCTGTATCAAGTGACCCCGACGCGCTAGGTGGCCAAGATAATATTTATTTGATCGTCTGCGAGAATAACAGTGGTATAAACCCAACTACACGAGTCTGTACCAGCGGAACAACTTTGGCTACAACGACTGGATCAATGACAGATAACGCAACAGCACTTCGTACTCTAGCTGTAATTATGCAAGATCAGGGGTATGCAGCCTACGGGTATCTGGTAGATCAACATGCACATACCGCTACAGCTAATCCAATTAACCAAAACTACACTGTAGCCAATGTGGCGCCGACACTACTTGGTGGAGACATCTCTCTAAATGGAGGTAGCAGCCTAATACTGTCGGTTCCGGCCGACGAAACGACTGGATATACTCTAGCTTTTACAGTTCGAGACGCTAACAGTTGTGATGCTGTCGGCGGAGCAGCTGCAGATGAGATTACCTCCTACCGGGTAGCTGTTTACCGCTCACTTACCGGTACGTACAGTACTTCAACCTGTACCGGTCTCAGTGCTACCTATAACGCAAACCGTTGTTATGTGGGAGGTGAAGGAGGAGTACCAACATCAGTTTGGAACCTAGGCTGTACTGCTTCTACGACTTCATGTACTGGAGCAACTGATGATACTATTCTCTACAACTGCACATTCCCGCTCTGGTTCATTGCTGACCCGACTGATGCTGGACCAAATACGCCAACTCTATATGAGCAATCTGTTTGGAAAGCAGCCGTACAAGCCAAGGACGACGATCTGGCCTGGAGTTCACTTCAAAATGGATCAATCGCCGTAGAACTCATTAGTTTCACTGCTCTTGATTTGATTACTGCACAGATCCCGTACGGTTCACTGGAACCAGGCCAAACCTCTGGTGGGGGAATCCTAAGAGCAACCACCACGGTGTATTCAGTTGGAAACACCGGTCTTGATCAGATGGTGAGCGGTGAGTCGATGTGTGGAACTTTCGCAATTGGTAATAAGTGTCGAGTCTCTGCAACCTCAACTGTTCCAGCATTTGCACAGAAATTCTCTTCAAGTACCTTGTCATACGCAAGTGGGGCCGCCCTGATTCTTTCTTCATCAACTTCTAGGGAAGTGGAACTCAACGTACAAAAGACAATTAGTACCTCGACCTATAACAGTGGAAACACCTACTTCGGTATCGCTGTTCCTGGAGCGATCACCCTAGCCGGTGTCTACCGAGGACTAAACTACTTCGACGCCAAGGTAGCAGAAGCAATTAACTGGTAGAACACAACGTAATGTTATGAAAACCGCACTCAATCGAGTGCAGTTTTTGTATATAAAGACTAACTTTTATTAGTAACGTTATCCCTTTATTGTTGTTGCTTTTTGTCTTGCTATTGTTGATAATATTTAGACGTGTACATGCGGCATTTTATGAGCAAATTTTTGGTGTTTTTGTTTTTCATACCAGTCTTTTTTTTAAGCATTGGTGTGCCATTTGCAGAGGCAAGTTTTGGTATTACGCCGCCGTATGTAAAGAACACCAGCCTCATTCGTAACTCCACCTACGAGCAGCAAATCCTCCTAGTGCGCGGTGACCCTAACGTAGCTCTAGTTGCAGAGGTAACTATTGATGCTCCAGATATTGCCGGGTGGATCCAGATTGTTGAAGGAAATCTCATTCAACTACCTAAGGGTGAACAAAAAGTTCCGATGACTGTGCGGGTGACTGTACCGGAAGAAGCTGAGTTCAAGAACTACACTGGCTCGATTCGTATTAGAACCCTTCCGGCTGACGGCCAGGTCGCAGCTGGGGCGGTGAGTATTTCACTGGGTGCACTTGTGGACATTGACCTTACAGTTATCGACAAAGAGATTGAGGACTTCCGAGTACGCAAGATTTCAATAGGCGAGCTAAACGCCGGACACAAATTTGCATGGCTGTTTTTCCCTGGTAAGGCTCGAGTTGAGATGATGATCGAAAACATTGGTAACGTCGACGTCGCTCCATCAAAAGTAGATTTGCGAATTTATGAGCGAACCGGCACGGTCTTGCTCGAAGAAACAAAACATGTTGGTAAGATTACTAAGATAAAACCCTACGCGACTGATACTATCTCTGCCGAGATACCAACTAGACTACCCGCCGGTAGCTACGTAGCAAGATACCGCATCTATAATGGTGATGACGTTAAGCAAGAAGGAGACGTTAGTCTTACTATACAACCGTACGGAACCTTGCAGCTGGCTGGCTTTGGATTTACTGGTCTGTCACTAGCACATAAGATTTCTATCTTGCTCCCAATCTTCTCATTGCTGATTGCTATACTTTACATCGTGCACATCAGACGCACTCGTAAGCGTGATCGTTCCTAGACTATGAAACAGTACGCCCTAGGCTTTGTAGCCATACTTACCTTGGTGCTGCCCTCGATGTTGCTTGCTCAGTCAGTCGCTACCACCACGCTTACGCTGAGCGTGTGCGGTAACTCTCTTGTAGACATTGGTGAGCAGTGCGACGTACCGGGGGAAACTGGTGTATATAGTCAGACCATTGTTGGTCGACAATGCAACGTATCTTGTAATCTTGGGCCCTACTGTGGCGATGGTATTTTACAGACGCTACACGCTGAAGAATGTGACGACGGTAACAACGACGATCGCGACTTTTGTTCCGCAATTTGTAAAGTTGAACCAGCTGGTTCGGGAGGCGGAGGATCTTCTGGCGGAGGCGGTGGTGGAGGCGGCGGACGTGACAAAGACCTTCCCACCACGCAAGTGCAAATTACCGGACGGGCCTATCCGTCTCGTACGGTGAATTTTATTTTGGATTCAGATAGTATTGGCACGGCACAAACAAATAGTGCGGGTGTGTTTTCTTTTTCAACAGTGGCGGCACCAGGAACGGCCACTCTTGGTATTTGGTCAAACGATGTATCAAATACAAAATCAGTGACTCTCAATACTACTTTTGATGTCACCCAGGGAGCTCTCACAAATTTAAATGATTTAGTGTTGCCACCATCACTTAAAGTTTCAACTGCTAATTTCAACCCAGGGCAAGTACTTACTGTCTCAGGACAGGCCATACCAAACGCCAAAATTGACCTCTACATCGATCGTAACTCTAGTACTGCTGTGGCGACTGGACAGTCAGCTGCAAACGGCTTGTGGAGCATTCAGTATGACACCAGTAGACTTTCAAATGGCGAACATACTATCCGGGCGCGCTCAGTGACTGGTACTGGTGCTCTCACTGTACAAAGTGGCTTTAGTACCACCTTGCAGCTCTTTGCTGGCGTGAATGGCCAAGCTGCTACTCCTTCTGACCTTAGTCGTGACGGAAAGATAAACCTAGTCGACTTTTCTATCCTAATTTTCTGGTGGAACACTAGCGGTGGCGACTCCAACCCACCCGCTGACATCAACGGCAACGCGCGAGTAGGTTTGGAAGATTTTTCAATACTACTCTTTAATTGGACCGGTTAGGGTAATAACAACTCTGTGAGCATTGGACTGAGGTTCCAGGAAACGCCCTAATTTTTAAGGAGACATAGTCGACTGCGCTCTGCGAATAAAAAAACATAGTCGCAAGCTCCTTGTTTTACACTTGAAAATGGAAGTACTCTTGGGGTGTGCATTTTCTCATTTAAACTTGACTGGCTAGGTTGTAACTGTAGCCTAGCATTTGACCTGGTGTTCCAGGAATCTGTCTTAGGAAAGGACAGATTCGGAACTAAATTCAGAATATGTCCTCCGGACATTTCTTCATTTAATCTTATCAACAGATTTTTTGAGTAAAAGTCACTGTAATTTTTTATCGTAAAGTACAATAAAGAAGTACGAGTTAGGGAGGTAATCAATTAGTATTACTGCACATGCAATTTCTGTATGTGAGCACTTCAGCCAGTGTTACCTAACTCGCATACCTGTAGTGAATATTTTGTGTGACGGAGTGGAGACCTGATCACAATCACGAACTTTGTTCGTCTATATCGCACACCACTTGGTATAGGCTACAGGGTAATACAACGTAGAGTAATATGCACAAAGCGTCCAACGCGCTCTCTGTGCTCCAAGCTACCGCAGCGATTTTGGGCCTAGCCATACTTCTTTGGTCTTTCGGCCTACCATCACTCCGCTTTGCGGAAGCTGCGAACGTCACTAACTACAGCGACACACTTTCGGAGTCTGCTCCAAGTGTGAACGCAGACCACACCATTAGGTTCACGACACCAACTGGTATCCTGAACACACAGGCAATTACGGTCACATTCCCGACCGGGTTTACTGGTACAAGTACCATCAATGCTACTGATATCGATGTGGCAACGACCGCTGATTACACTGTGGCAGATAACTGCGCAGCGACTGATCAGATTAGTGCTACATGGAATCTCAATGTTCTCACTCTTACATTTTGTTCGGGTGATGGGGGTTCAGTACCAGCTAATGGAACAACTACCATCGAAATCGGGAACCATGCTACTTTCGGCGGAGCTGGATCAAATGATCAGATCGACAACCCAGGAACCACTGGATCGTACAAAATTGATCTTACCGCCGGTCCATCAGATACTGGTTCGACTCGAATTGCGATTGTAAACACAGTTCTCGTTACTGCGACTGTCGATACTCTCTTTACCTTTACGGTAGCAGGACGTCCAACCGGAACAACGGTGAACACGGCTCATCTAACTGGTGGTACTACCACTGCAACAAGTATTGCATTCGGTAAACTTGTCGCCGGTACGGCCAGTACTGCCGCCCAACTTCTTTCGGTTACGACCAATGCCCGCAATGGGTACTCTGTAACAGTAGAAATGGATGGTATGCTGGATTCAGCTAATGGTGCTGATATCGACGGCTTCATCAACGGTGCGTACACTACAACACCAACAGCATGGACAACACCGGCCGGAACGCCAGGTTCTGAAAATACCTACGGTCACTGGGGTGTTACCACAGACGATGGAGCGCTCTCAGGTGGGGCAAACTACAACACTGGTG
>JAYVBM010000067.1:0-6796 GCA_043750495.1 Minisyncoccota bacterium
AAAGAAGAAGGCCGCTCCAAAGCGAAAAAAGTAATTGGGGCGGAGGAGGTCCGCCATCTCCGCATCAAGCTTGTAGCATAATCGCCTATCGCAAGATTAGGCGATTTTGCTTTTCGGGTTCAGAAATGAGTGAACTCCTTTGTTGGTCTCGGAATTAAAGCAGTTCAATGTACAATCAGTACACCTCACTGCTTCAATTCCGGCCCGCCTCGGATTTCATCTCATTTCCGAACCCTTGTGACTTTTTAAAAATGCTATTTAAGAGCGGTAGTCGAACCGCCTTTTTATTTGCCTAAATTACGCGTATACTACCCTTTATGTCATTTTTGGATAAGTTTTTCGGCCCTACGTACGAAAAAGAGTTAAAGGAGATTTCGCCCGTTATTAAGGCGATAAATGAAAAAGAGGCAACATTGGCCATCTTGACCGATGAAGCCCTCCAGGCGTCATTTTTGCAGCTTAAGGAGCGTCTTTCCGATACGGTATCGCTCGATGACGTGCTGCCAGATGCCTTTGCACATGTGCGGGAAGTCGCTAAACGAACGATGGGTATGCGTCACTACGACGTGCAGCTGATTGGGGGTGTGCTACTCCACCGCGGCAAGATTACCGAGATGCGAACCGGAGAAGGAAAAACTCTTGTCGCAACACTACCAGCGGCACTCAATGCGCTCTCGGGCCGAGGCGTACATATCGTGACAGTCAACGACTACCTCGCCCGACGTGATGCCGTGTGGATGGGGCAGATCTACGCTGCCTTGGGGCTAAGCGTTGGTGTGATCAATCACGACGCATCATATTTATATGATGCTAACCACATGGATCGCGACGAGGATCGTGACGAACACGGCTCATTTAAAGTAGTCTACGAATTTCTCAAGCCGTGCACCCGTACTGAGGCCTACCGCGCCGACATCACCTATGGCACCAACAGTGAGTTTGGCTTTGACTTCTTGCGCGATAATATCGAATATGAAACAGACCGCCTCCGTCAACCAGATCATGCCTACGCTATCGTCGACGAAATCGACTCTATCCTTATCGACGAAGCGCGTACACCACTGATTATTTCTTCGCCAGCAGCGTCCGGCGAAAACCTTTATCCAACCTTTGCGGCAATCGCAGCCAAGCTAACTCCAGAAGATCATTACCTGATTGACGAGAAGCTCAAAAGCGCCACGCTCACCGATGAGGGTATTGAAGCTGCCGAAAAAATCCTCGGTATCGAAAATATCTACACCGAAAAAGGTATCCGTTATGTTCACCACCTAGAAACAGCTGTGCGGGCGCGAGCGCTCTTTACCAACAACAAAGAGTACGTTGTTCGTGAGGGTGAAGTGGTGATTGTAGATGAATTTACCGGCCGCCTTCAACCCGGCCGCCGTTGGTCAGATGGGCTGCACCAAGCGATTGAGGCCAAAGAGGGCGTGCCGATTCAACAAGAATCCCGTACCTTTGCTTCAATCACTTATCAGAACTACTTCCGTATGTACGAAAAGCTATCGGGTATGACTGGTACAGCGCTGACTTCGCAAGAAGAGTTTTATACAGTGTACAAACTCGAAGTGATACCGGTACCGACTAACCGCGAAGTTAAGCGTATCGACGAGCACGATTTCATCTTTCAAAACGAGAAAGGCAAGTTCGCAGCGATTATAGAAAAAGTTAGATCAGTGCATGAGTCAGGCCAACCGGTACTTATTGGTACCGCATCGATTGAATCAAACGAACGACTCTCGGTCGCCCTCACTACTGCCGGCATCCCGCACCAGATGCTCAACGCCAAGAATCACGAGCGCGAGGGTGAAATCATCGCCGAAGCTGGCAAGATCGGCGCTGTGACGCTCGCTACCAACATGGCTGGACGTGGAGTCGACATCAAGCTCGGCGGGCCTGATGCTACTAAGGAAGAGGCTGAAAAGGTAAAAGAACTCGGGGGACTCTTTGTGCTTGGAACCGAACGTCACGAAGCTCGCCGTATCGATAATCAGCTGCGGGGTCGTTCTGGCCGTCAGGGTGACTTCGGCCGCACCCAGTTCTTTGTTTCGATGGATGATTCACTGATGCGAGTCTTTGGTGGTGAGCGGGTGAAGAATCTAATGGGCACATTTGGTATTCCTGAAAATGAGCCAATCCAGATGAAGATGATTTCAAATACACTCGAAAGTGCGCAAACCAAAATCGAAGGCTTTCACTTTGATTCACGAAAGCAAATTTTGGCGTACGACGACGTACTCAACCTGCAGCGTCAAGCCGTGTACAAGCGTCGTCGTGGATTGTTGCTTAAAGATGAATCGGAGGCTAAAGCGGTGATGGAAGAACTCACCGAGGCATTTCCTGAGACAGTACCGGTGATAGAGGCAAAGAAAGCAGAGCTTGGCGAAGAGGTCTTTACTGACTTGTTTCGTCGACTGTCGCTCCAAATGATTGACATGTTGTGGGTGGAGCACCTTGAGGTAATGGGGTACACGCGGTCAAGTGTAGGACTACGTGCCTACGGTCAGCGTGACCCGCTTATCGAATACCGCAAAGAGGGAACCCAACTCTTTAAAGAGATGCAGGCTACGGTCATGGGGCGGATTTCTGAAATACTTCCAAACCTCCAACCCCAAGTGGTTGCCAAGGAGGAGGCCGAGTTAAAGAAAGAGGCCGCAGCCGCCCAAGAAGCAGCCGGCGAGACCATGGAGAGTAAAACTGCTAAAAAGGCGCCAGTTGTGAAGGTGGACGGATTTGAACGAAATGAAATGGTAGCTGTCACTAATGGTACAGAAACCCAGGAAATGAAGTACAAAAAAGCCGAGCCATTTTTGGCGGAAGGATGGACGATTGTCGGGAAGAAATAGTGTTAGGGTGAAAACTGCGCAACCGCCCTGGTTGCGCAGTTTTTGTTTACCGATACAATATTCCTATGACAATTCTTTTACGTGTACTTTGGAACGCTCTTGGGCTTCTGGTAATTGCCGAGTTTATCAAAGGTATTCAAGTAGATAGTTTCTATACAGCTCTAGTCGCCGCTGTGATACTCGGCTTATTCAATGCTGTGCTTAGACCTATCCTCGTCCTACTGACTCTCCCGATTACTATACTTACGCTCGGACTCTTTTCACTAGTTATTAACGCCGCCCTGTTCCTGTTCGCCGCCTCCTTCATCGAAGGTTTTGCCGTCACCAGCTTCTGGTACGCTCTCTTGGGCTCTCTCCTCATGAGTATAATTAGTACCATCGGCAACAAGTGGATCGACGGGAAGTAGAGAGTAGAGACATTTAAACAAACTGCGAACCTAGGTTCGCGGTTTGTTTTGTCTAATACTGAGTGTTGGACAAATACTACAATTACGTACGTATTGACATATGTGATTATTGTAGTATTGTCTCGGCAGACAGATGAGGAGATTTAGATGTCCAGATTTACTGATTTGCGGCCAGACGAAATTACCGATTGGCACGCCGCTGTACTCAAAGCTCTACCCAAGGATCTTTTGCCAGAATTGGTGAGGGCCTGGACTAATGACCCTCATGCCCTTATCAAGGCTTTAAGGAGTGCCTTGGTCACAGACCACATGCCTACAGGTACACCTTGGTCGGTCTGGAAAAAGGTGGTAATCGGCTTGAAGCCTTCACCGGAAGAACTCCTGGCTTATCTCGATGAGTCCAAATGCTATCTGACAGATTATACACGTGACATGGTCACAAAGATAAAGTCGATCAAGACTTCAGCCAGAACCATAAAATTGGTTCGTGTGAATATTGTCGAGTTGGGTTTATCGGGAAGGGTACCGTACCCCGTTATCTGCGAAAAAGCTTTGGCCTTCGGACTCGAGCTCTGTCCGCAGGAAACGGGGCCAAGTCTGTGGCTTCAGTACAAAGACCAGCCTCCACATGAGTCCCTCAAAATCGCTTCGGAGCCAATCAAGAGTGCTTCCGACTTTCACCCAGACGATGAAGATTCTCGGCGTCACATGTCAGTGTTCATGGTCTATCACGAAGGAAATGGTAGTTGGCTTACAGGCACTAGCGGCGGTGACGTCGAGTGCTATGGTAACGAAACGACCTTTATCTTTACGGTTCCTTAAAATAATTCGCGCGCTTCTCCGTCTATGGAGATGTGCGCGATTTTTTTATTTTATCCTTGACAGCATTGCTTTTTTACCGCATTTGGGGTACTCTGCACGCCTATGTTTGTTGATGAATTAACTATTTATGCAAAGGCGGGTAACGGCGGTGCTGGCGTTGTGCGGTGGCGTTCGGAGAAGTTTCGCCCAATGGCCGGACCCTCTGGAGGTGACGGTGGCCGTGGTGCCGACGTTGTAGTGCGAGCGGTGCCTGACCTTAATCAGCTAGCCAAATATACGGGCAACAAGAACTTTTTTGCTGACGACGGGGTTGCTGGTATGAAGGATAGTCTCACCGGCAAAAACGGCGATACGTTTTTTATTGACGTTCCGGTTGGTTCCAGAGTCACTGACCTTGACCGCAATCGAATTGTTGAGCTGACTGAGGTTGGACAAACCGAGCGTATCTTAAAAGGCGGCGGCGGCGGACTTGGTAACGAACACTTCAAGTCTTCAACCAATCAATCTCCAACTGAGTCGACCCCAGGCTACGCAGGTGAGTCGGGCAACTTCCTAGTGGAGGTACGTCTCATGGTTGATATCGGCTTTGTCGGATTGCCAAACGCGGGAAAGTCCACACTGCTCAATGCTCTCACCAACGCCCAATCACGTATCGGTGCCTATCCATTTACGACTCTCGAACCACACCTTGGCGACATGTACGGGTTCATTATTGCTGACATTCCGGGTCTTATCGAAGGAGCTGCAGAAGGGAAGGGTCTTGGTCATAAGTTTTTGCGTCACGTATCGCGCACAAAAATGATTTTACATTTAGTGTCTCTCGAGTCTGAAACTCCTGTGGAAGACTATTACACCATTTCTAAGGAGCTATCTGAATACGACAAGGAGCTCACCGCTAAGGAGTCATGGATTATTTTGACTAAAAAAGACCTTGTAAATCAAGATAAAATTGACGCTACCATTGCTTCTCTTGCCAAAACCAAGAATCGTGTGATTGTAGTAGGTCAAAATGATGATGATTCATACAAAACCCTGCGTGATTCTCTTGTCTTGCACCTACGAGAAACGTACAATACCTAGCACAAAAACATATGAGTTACATACCAACCATTGGTCTTGAGGTTCATGCTGAACTCAAGACAATTAGTAAGATGTTTTGTGGGTGCAAAAACGCTCCCCATGACGCAAAAGCGAATGCTCACACCTGTCCGGTCTGCCTCGCACACCCCGGAACGCTCCCGGTACCAAACATTGAAGCGATAAAAAAAGTGCTCATGTTTGGCAAAGCAGTCGATGCCACCCCAGCAACATTTTCGGAGTTCGATCGCAAAAATTATTTTTATCCTGACATCCCCAAGGCCTACCAGATAAGTCAGTACGCTTATCCGTTTGTAACGGGAGGCAAACTCGCCGGAGTGGAACTTACGCGCGTGCACCTCGAGGAGGACACTGCCAGAAGTAACCACGAAAAGGGGGACTACAGTTTGGTCGACTTCAACCGGGCGGGGGTGCCCTTGATGGAGCTGGTCACCGAACCGGTCATTCATGATGCCGCCACTGCAGGAGCATTTGCGCGGGAACTTCAGCTCTTACTTCGGACGCTCAATATATCTGATGCCAACATGGAGAAAGGTGAGATGCGGGTTGAAGCGAACATCTCTGTGTCAAAGGACCCTGACAAAATGGCTACAAAATATGTTGAAGTGAAAAACTTGAACTCTTTTAAAGCCGTGGAAGGTGCTATTGAATATGAGATAAAACGTCAGACAATTCTACTTGAAGAGGGAGGTCAAGTAGTGCAAGAAACGCGCGGTTGGGATGAAGTGAATCTCCGAACTTTCTCTCAAAGAGTTAAGGAGACCGCTAAGGATTATCGATATTTCCCTGATCCAGACATCCCAAAAGTTATTGTAGATGAATCTCTTTTATCCGAGATAACGATTAAATTGCCTAAGGAAAAGCGTGAATTGTATATAAATCTCGGCTTGACGAGCGACGCGATAGAACTAATTATTTCTGATAAAGAGACAGATACTTTTTTTGCTGAGCTGACTGAAAGTAATTTATTGCAGGGTCAGGAAGCAGTTAAGCTCGCTTCAAATTATCTCACTTCAGACCTACTGGCTCTGCTGTCGAGTGATAGCTCTTTGTCGCTATCTAAATTACCGATGGAGTACTTTGCGGAACTTATGAGTATGCTTGCTGACAAAGAGATTAACTCTAGAATCGCCAAAGATCTACTCGTGGAGTTGTTTTCTACTGAGAAATCACCTCGAGTTATGGCGACCGAACGGAATCTCCTGCAGATTTCTGACAGTTCAGCCTTAGAGGAAATCATTGGGGGAATCATAGACGCAAACCCAGGCGTGGTGGCAGAATACAAAGCTGGCAAGGAATCATCAATTCAATTTTTTGTCGGGCAGGGAATGAAAGCAACAAGAGGTTCAGCCAACCCAACGCTCCTGTTGGAGGCATTCAAAAAAGCCTTAGAATAATAATTATCTCTGATAGCAGAGAAGTAATGCACTGGTGTGGATAAGCGCATCGGTGCTTTTTACTGTTACAATATCTCGGTATGGAGGCAGTGGTCTTTGAAGGCAAGGAGTATATTAAAGCGTCAGTGCTCGCTACGCGGTTTCGCTATACGGCTGATTATCTCGGGCAGCTGTGCCGTGGGAAAAAAGTCGACGCTCGTTTGGTTGGTCGAGCTTGGTACATCAATCT
>JAYVBM010000068.1:0-10512 GCA_043750495.1 Minisyncoccota bacterium
CATGTGTTGATTATAGCAAAGACTAAGTTTAAAACGCGCATTATTTTTCGATAACGGTACACGAAAAAAGCCCCCATAAGGCGCTTTTTTCTTGTGTGCGGGTGAGAGGAATCGAACCCCCGACCCAACGTTGGAAGCGTCGTATTTTACCACTAAACTACACCCGCATTTTTTATTTTAGTACTATGTCCATGGCAGATTTTATTCGCCGGGCCAAGAGAACACCGTGTTGCTTATTTCCAAGTGCTTTAACCCGTAAATGAGCTGTGCCGTGAGGTAATTTACCTCGTTTACTTCCTTTCTTATTAGGACGCAAATCAATTTGGGTTTTTCCAAATTGGGATTGCGGTATATCAGTCTGTTCTGACCAGTACCTAAGCGAAGCCAGCCTATTATTATCTGAATAGAGATGAATTGCAAGGGTAAAGCTTTCGAGGGGTACGCGGTAGCACTCTTGCAACCAGCGCATGGCCAAAGTTATGACTCTCGGATCAGAGTTGATAATACCGACAGTATCATTTTTTTGCCCTTCGCCAATATATAGAGCGACTCCAAGCATAAATAGATCACGGCGGGAAATCGTTCCGGTATCAGTCTTTGCTAGTAGTTTGGCTTCCGCATAGCTTTGTAATTTCAGCTCGTGTTTAGCTTTTGTGGCGGCCGCTCTGGAGTTGCCGATACGGTCCAGTACCACCTGGTTCGGAGTATATGGAATTTGAGCAAGCCATACCGAGAGTGTGCTTTTTGAGACAGGGATTTTCGCTGTTATGAGATTGTAGGAATAGCCCTGCTTGCGTAAGTTTATAGCCTGTTCCTTAGCTGATAATTTAGTCATACAATTAGTATATCATATACTATATAGAGGTTCGTTTTAATCAAAAAGGCTTCCCGTGTGTAACAGCCAGACTGGTATACTATTTATATGGATACATTTACCATAGTCGGGATTGTCGGTACGGGGATTATTCTTGTCGCCTTCGTACTGAATCAACTTGGCAAATGGTCAGCGGAGTCTCGATCTTACGATGTCGCTAATGCCATAGGCTCGCTTATATTGGTCGGATACGCTGTAATGCTCGATAGTATCCCTTTTATGATTCTAAATAGTGTTTGGTTTATTGTATCGTTTCGAGACGCGGTACGTTCATTCTATAAATAAAAACCCGCCGAGTTCCCGGCGGGTTAGTTGGGTTAGGTGGACGAAGGAGAGACCATAGCAGCCTACAACGAAGCAGGTAATATTCTCGTTTGGTTATTTCGTACAAGCGTTCGCTAAAGAAAAGCATTGAACTTATGATCAAGCGAATTTCTTCGTTTATTCCGTACCCTTGCAGGCTATGGGGTGCAGTGCGAAGTAAATACTCTTCAGCTCTCTTGTAGCTTGAATTGTAAGCCGCATAGACACGCTGTAGATTCTTGCGGCGCTCAATAAATGAGCGCTTAACCTGATACAAGGCGATATACACGAGGAATATAGCTGACAGAATAAAAAGTACTACCACGACATCCTCCTCAATCTTTCTGCTTTTATCCTACGCCGTATATATTCTATGTCAATCAGGGGCCGTAGTATTGGCTTTACTTTTCAACTGCAAGATTAGAGTGGTACTTGGCAATGCAAAAGCCCCGGCTAGAGGGCTTTTGCGGTGTGTGTGATGGGAAATAGCGAGAACACTCTCGTATTCCGCATAGCGTATTACCTCCGCTACGTGAGTAATTGTAGCACGCTTGATAAAAAACAAATCTGTGGAGAAAATGGGGAAAAGAAAAAGGCGACGAGCTTTGCTCGTCGCCTTTTTCAAGAGAAGAATTACTTAACTGAATCCTTTAGAGCCTTAGCAGCTCGGAACTTTGGCACGCGCATTGCTGCAACGGTTACTGTTTCTCCAGTACGTGGATTACGAGCTTCTCGCTTTGCTCGCATCTTCGCTTCGAAGATTCCGAAACCAGCAACTGATACTTGAGTACCATCTTTAAGAGCCTTTTCAATACTATCAAAAACGGTGTCTACAGCACGTTCAGCTTCCGCCTTAGTAGTGCCAAGGACTTCGTGTACCTTGCTGATGATATCTGCTTTGTTCATATTTTTCAGAATTAATTTTTACGGCGATTAATTTTGTGGTGAGCGATGACTCAAGCACGTTGCCTTAAATTGGCTTCCAAGCATTATATAGCAACAGTTTTCTAATGCCACGTCTACACATGTTGATATTTGCATGTCGTAATTTATTTTCGTTTTTAAGAATGGCGTATGATTCGGCCTGTGAAAATCGGTGTTATGGGTACAAGGGAGATTTTTCCGCGGTCAAATCAGCGAACAAAGTATAAAATAGTGAGTAAATAAAGGCTGGATATAGCCACTGACTTCTATCAAGAACATTTTAAAGCCCCCTAGATAAGGCTAAATTGCATGCTTTTTTTCCAGATTCGGAATAATGGTAGCAGAGCAATGTGGGTGTAACAGTAGTGAAGAAGTCATAAGAAAAAGCCAGGTTGCTACGTAACCAGGCTTTCTACGTAATGCATTATTACTTTAAAACAAACGCCCCGACCGCCGCAATGAGCGCAGCGTTTGGACTGGAACGGTCTAATTTTGAGAAGTTTGTTACCTGAGCCGCCACAACGTCTGCACAGTTTTTTGAACTGGATGAGCATAGTACCTCCTAAACTGCCTTGCAGAGTACTACAAAGATTTTATTTTTCAAGTTGTTACTTTATTACTCCTCGTGTAGTTTTAGAAATTAGAACACATCAAGAGTATGAAGGTGGTAAGGGTTCTGGCCCAAGACTTCATCCGCAACCTGCAATGTAAGGTGCGAATTCCAGCCGGTTTTCCGGGGAGATGTATCAATACTACTTTTTACAAAGCAGTCACTCTCCTCGGGGGGACTGCTTTGTTCTTTGAAAGGAAAAGTAAAATGAACGAACTTGTACTGACGCCAGAACTGACGCTGAAACTGCAACAGGTCATAGACGAAGTCGGTTTGACTGAGGTTGAACTCAGTCGACTGTTTAACCCTGAAACACTTTCGATCATCCTACCTTTCTTGTTGGGTAGGTCTAAACTCTCACCGTATTGTTCTTTTACAGTGTGGCAAGAAATCAAACTGAACAACCGGATAAAGACTGGCGCAGATCTAGTGGCTGCTCTGCAGGGTATTGGTGTTAGGATGGGGCTGTTTAGTTATTTGCCCGTTGAAGCACTACAAACGCCCGAGCGAGATGGAGAAGCATACGAACTGTTTTGTGTAACTCTTAACGACTTAGGGCTTGGTGACAAAGCTGACTACAAAACGGTAGAAAAGCGTGCGCGTATTCTTGAAATACATGACGGTTCAGCGCCACCGACTTTGGCGGCTGAGTTACTGCTTAGGGGTATCATCACCGCTAGCGAGAAACGCTTTCGGTACAGGGTGTTCTCGCAACCGTCTCCGACATCAGGGCTACTAGGAGAAGTTGTCTTTGCTATAGAAAATGGTTTTCCGCCAGAGGAACAAGATGGCAGGTCTTTCGCTGAAGAAGATCCCGTTTTTATCTCAGTACCTTATACCTCTGATGAAGACGTGATCGGTAGTGGGCAAAAACTCATTTTTGCTAGGCGAAAGGAAGGCTCACTGGGTCACGAACCTAGACCTCCCCGTGCAGGGATGTGGCCAATTGGTCGTATCGACGGCCGGTACTTGTCACGCAGCTGACTTGTTCTTTATTAAAACCCCGCAACTTTTGTTGTGGGGTTTTCTCTATAACGTTCTTACCGTGCGTAACTGATCACTCTGGTCTCGCGGATGACGTGGACTTTGATTTCTCCGGGGAAGCGAAGCTGGGCTTCGATATTGGTGGCGATGGTGCGCGCTAGGGCGGCAGACTGCATGTCATTGAGAGTACTTGGATTTACAAGCACTCGAATTTCGCGACCGGCGGCAATCGCAAATGCTTTGTCGACGCCGACGAGGGTGGTGGCGATAGCTTCAAGATCCGTCAGACGTTTAATGTAGTTTTCGATTGAATCACGACGGGCACCTGGGCGACCACCAGAGATGGCGTCAGCTACTTGGACGATGATTGATTCTGGAGTTTCGTACGGGTACTCTTCGTGGTGAGCGCGCATGGCAAGGATAACTTTTTGGTCAACGCCATACTTCTCTAGGATACGAATACCGATCTCCACATGGGTACCAGCCACTTCGTGGCTCACACATTTACCGATATCATGTAGTAAGGCTCCGGCGCGTGCTATAGCGATGTCAGCACCAACTTCCTCAGCAATCATGGCGGCGATATGGGTCATTTCAACTGAGTGCGCGAGGACGTTTTGTCCGTAACTGGTACGGAAGTGGAGACGACCGACAATCATCACTAGGTCAGGGTGGAGATTTGACACCTTGGCTTCATACACCGCCTTTTCGCCCATCGCCTTTACAGTTTTTGCGACTTCACTGCGAGCTTTTTCTACTAACTCTTCAATTTTAGCTGGTTGGATGCGGCCATCTTTGATAAGCATCTCTAACGCGACCCGAGCAATCTCGCGGCGGATTGGATCAAAGCTCGAGAGTACGATGTAACCAGGTGACTCGTCGATCATGACATCAACACCAGTGGCGCGTTCAAAAGCACGAACATTTCGTCCTTCCTTTCCAATCACCTTACCTTTAATGTCGTCACTAGGGATTTCCACATGTGAGGTCATGGTGTTCGGCGGCATATTGTTGCCAACTCGATGGATAGCCGCCAGCAGAAGATTATTAGCTTGCTCCTCGTAGACTTCGCTACCATTACGATCTAGCTTGGCTAAGCGGGTCTGCAAGTCTTCGTTTTTTTCGACTTCAAGTTTTTTGACTAAGCGTTCGTACGCCTCTTCTTTGGTGAGACCCGCAGCCTCTTCGACCTTTTTCTCTACCTCAAGTTGGCGTTCATCAATCAATGCTTTTATTGATTTAATCTCAACCACTTTTTCTTGGAGGGATTCCTTTTGGGAATCTAAGTCCATCTGGCGGTTATCTATAAATTCCTCACGTTTGGTGAGGTGTGCTTCTTTTTGGTCTAACTTTTCTTCCTGGTGCTTTTGATTGCTTTTTGCTTCTTGCAAGATTGCTCCGGCTTTTTCTTCAGCTTTTTCAATGACAGTAATCGCTTTCTGTTCTGCGTCTAGTTCGCGTTCTTTAATGCGCAGTTCAAGTGAAGTCTTTTTGGACAAGGCGTGGAGATATCTGAGGTAATATCCAGCTCCAGCGCCTATAAACAATGCAAGTGCCAACGCAACCGTAAATAAGAGCGGCGGCATGGTTGTTGGTGCTTATTTTCGTAAAGTTGTACTTCTGCACTGTACTAGAGTTTTGGGAGGTAGTAAAGCAAAACCACCCGCTCAAAATTAAAGGGTGGGGTTGGGGCGGCTTGAAAGCCGCCCCAGTGGAATTGAATGTTCGCACTGAACCTCGGCCGGTTTAAGCCAGGTCTTTGTTTGCGCGAAAAATCGGTCGCATGAGACTCTCCTGTGTCGGAGTGGAACAAGACTCTCTGCCACAGCATGGGGGTCACTTTTAAGTTTAGCATGATGCTTAACAAGAAAGCTACCATCGAGGTAGCTTTCTTGTTTTTATTTGGCAGCTCGCTGCAGCCTATTTCGTCCAGGAATCTGCCTTAGGAAAGGGCAGATTCGGATCTAAATTCAGAATAGTCGCTTCCGCTCCTTTCTTTATTAATCCCCTAGGGAGGGGTCGAAATATGCTAAGCGCCTGCATAAATTCGTAATATGCCTTTTAGGCATTTACTCATTTGTAAATTTCGTCGACGATACCGTACGCTTTTGCTTCTTCGGCGTCCATGAAGAAGTCGCGGTCGACGTCTTGCACAATCTTACTGAGCTTTTGGCCAGTAGCTTTGGCGAGCATTTTATTGAGACGGTCGCGGGTCTTGAGGATGTGCTTGGCGGTGATGTCGATGTCTGACGCTTGGCCGTACGCTCCGCCTGATGGCTGGTGAATCATGACTTCAGCGTTTGGTAGTACAAAGCGTTTGCCCTTAGCGCCTTGGGAAAGGATCATTGATCCCATCGAAGCGGCCATCCCTACACAAACTGTCGCGATTGGTGGCTTGATGTGGTGCATGGTGTCGATAATCGAAAGTCCGGCAGTTACACTTCCTCCGGGTGAGTTGATGTATAGGAAGATGTCTTTTTTTGGATCTTCAGCCTCGAGAAAAAGCAGCTGTGCCACAATAAGGTTGGCCATGTAGTCTTCGATTGGGCCCGTCACAAAAATAATTCGTTCTTTCAAAAGGCGGGAGAAAATATCAAAAGCGCGTTCGCCCCCTTGGGTTTTTTCAATCACCATCGGCACGAGCTGCGCGCGTGGTGATTCAGTTTGTTTGTTATTAAGTTCCATATCGAATTCAAAAAAATTAAGTACTTGCGTATGCTACCAGAAATAAAAGAAAAAAGAAGTATAAAACCGGTGGCGAACTTCGCCACCGGTTAAGGATTGTTGAGGATTGGTATGATGTGTTGCAGATAACAGTCACGATACCAGGGGTGAAAGTCCCGCAACCACACCAGATCGTCGAGTTTGAAGACCTTGGCTTCCTCGTATTCATTACTCAGTGGTATCAGACCACGTAGTGATGAAGTCCGAGAGAGGAAAACGTGTTTTCTGTACGACCCCATATCGTATGAGGTAATAAATAGCGCGTTTCTCTTGTTAAGCCAAAGACCCGTCTCCTCCTTGGTTTCCCGCATAAGGGCTTCAAGGGGAGTTTCACCTCTCGGCTTTTTCCCCAATCGCCGGATGAGCTGCTTCTTACCGCCGGGAAATTTCCAGAGCGGTGAGTCTTTACGCATATCTCTGATTAACACGACGTCGTTATCTGGCCCAAAGACGGGGCCCGACGCATGAAAGTCGCCTCCGTCTACTAGCATTACCACCTCCTATAAAGAGCAGTTTAGTTTACAGTGCATTTTTAAAGAAGGTTTGTCAAGAGATAAGAAAGCCGTCGTCTATAATTCGACGACGGCTTCGACTTTGCTTTTAGAGGTCAAACATTGGCGGCCGTGGGCTGTGCCGTTGGAAACGGGAGACGCACCCCAAACCCTCGGTGGGACAGCTGCCATTTTTGCGCTTCCTTCTACAAAGGCTTGTTTCAGGAACGCGGTTGCACCGTTCGGTGTGTGTGCTGATTGTCGTCATCATCCCTCTCCTTTTTAAAAGAACAAAAAAGCCCGTTGTGCCGGGCGTAGTGGTCATTATGCATCAACACTAAACACCCGAAGAACTGTCGTCTAAAAGTAGTCGGTGAATGATAAATGCTGTATGCATCTGCTCATGATAACAGATTTTTTTATTTTGCAAACAAAAGGGCGACCCTTGGCCGACCTTGTCTGTCTTCTTTAATATGACTCCAGTTTCTTCATCACTTCTTCGTTGAGTAGTACTGAAGCGACGTAGATTCTAACGCGGTATTCGTCAGCATCTTTAAAGCGTTCCATGAGTTCTTTGGTT
Source organism: Minisyncoccota bacterium (assembly GCA_043750495.1). Taxonomy (GTDB): domain Bacteria; phylum Patescibacteriota; class Minisyncoccia; order Phycocordibacterales; family UBA918; genus OLB19. The sequence continues at coordinate 7,491 of JAYVBM010000068.1, forward strand.
TGTGTGTTCACGAGTTCGATATCCGGACTCAGTTTCTCAGCCTTGGCGATTTCATTGAGGACTAGTTGAAGTTTGGCTCGCTTCTGTGCCGCTGGTTCCCATTCCTTGGCCATATCTTCCTTGGTCTTTTGAATGTGGGTGAGGTAATCCTCCATCTTGAGATTGGCGCGATCTAGATCTTCTTGCATCTGGGCAAACATTTGATTGGTTTCAGAATCGATCAAAATCTTCGGTAACTTCATGTCGGCAGCTTCGATAACTGCATCAGTGATGTCAGCGCGGTGTTTGGCTGCCACCTCCTGCTTCTTCTCAAGTTCGAGGTGCTCACGGAGTTTAGTCTTCAGGTCGACGATGCCAGTGAATTGTCCCGGCTGTCCGAGTGACTTTGCTACTTCGTCGGTAAGTTCTGGAATGACCAGCTTGTTCAGATCATCTTCAGTCTGGATTGCATCTTCTTCAGACACTGCTGCTTTTGACTGCATCCGTTCGTAGGCAGCTTTTTGCCGGAGGATGTCGGTAATTTTTTCGGTGACCTCCACATCGGTAACGTCGTCACTTACACGATTCTTGTTTATTTCCTTTGCTAGCTTGTGGTAATCAGGTAGCGTAAACGTAGGAATCACAGCCACTGTTGCGGTAAATCCAAGTGGGTTACCCGGAGAAATTTTGGTGATTTCAATTTTTGGGTGACCAATCGCTTCTATCTTGTGGTCCTCTAATATATGTGGGTAGGCGTGAGCAATGGCGCGTTCGGCCATCTCTGCCATGATGTTCATTTCGCCGAGGTGCTTTTCCAGGATGTTTTTCGGTACGTGACCCTCTCTAAAACCATCGATCTTTACATTGCGGCCAAGACTCACAATAGCGGCTGTTCGCTCACTCTCGAGTTCGACATAAGGAAGCTCACCAGAGATCTTAATCTCTGAGTCTGGTAGCTCGGTAATAGTAAAAACAGTTTTAAAATTGACACTGTGTGAATGTTCCATAGATGTCCGCCAGTGTACGAGAATAATAATAAATTGCAACTTTTAACGAGAAAAGAAAATAGAGGCGTCAGGCAATTTTGGGGAAGGTACCAGTTTGTACAGCTCGCTGCAGCATATTTCGCCCCTAGGGAGGGGGTCGAAATATGCTAAGCGCCTGTATATTTTTGAAATAGTCGCTACGCTCGTTTTCTCAAATAAAAAACCTCGCATGACTAGCATGGAGGCGTATTGGGTTAGAGCAGAAGAACAAAGGGTGGGCCGACGCGTCGTCTCGGGGGCATTGAGCGTGCGTCGGCCCGTCAGCCTGGCTGGAGGGGAGGGGACCCCAAGGCTGACTAATTTCCATTCTACTACACATAAAATAAAACGCCACTAGCTAGGAAAGCTGCCTGAAAAACATTTAAAACATACACGATTTTCGTATATGCTCTACAATTACCGTTACTGAGAAGCTCCGGGCTCTTCTGTCATGGCTGCGTCAATTTCTGCTTCAATGGCGTTTAATTCCGAATCAAGCGATTCAAGATCAGTACTTTCTACATCAGATTCTATCGCTGGGATTTCATCGGACGTACTCACTACCCCCATGGCTTCTGCCTGTGCCTCGGCTGTAGCACTCTCTGGTTCGTTGTTTTGGAGGGCACTTGGGCGTAGGCTCGTAGGGTAGGTTATCGGTGTATTTGTACGGACGACCGTAAACCAATAGTACATACCTCCCAGCACAGAGATGAGCAGAACCACAAGCAGCAACAAAATCGGCCCGTTGGTCACACTCTCGGGTTCAATCGTAGTTCGTTCGAAGCTAGAAATAGTGGTTTCTGTCTCTTTTTTCATAATATGTGATGAGTATACTATTAATTCGTGGTTGGCGCAGGCTGCGCATTTTTTAGATAAGCAACAGTGTTTCGCAATTCAGTATGAGCAGTACGCACTTCCTGGCGAGCAGAGATAAACGTCAGTCTGACTTTTTGCCATTCAGTTTTGGGGTCTGTAGACCCGACAACAAAGACCACGGCTTCATCGATGCCACGTAGTTCACCCTTAGCTCTTTGTAGGGCTTCGCGGGATTTCTCAAGTGACTGTCGTGCCGGCGATACATCGACTCCCGCTTCTTCCAGTTTTATAATTCGTGTCTCCAGTCGGTTATGAATATTTTCTAAGCGAGCAATAATGCCGTCAAAGCGATTACTAATATTTGCGGCTAAGTTAGTAATTCGCTCCTGCGCACGTTCACTTAGACGGCTTTGTGGTGCCGGTTTTGGTAGAGGTAGCTGCTTTTGTACGGTCTGCGTAATATCACTAACACTTTCAATCACGTTATCAAATAGCCCACCGGTATCGCTGGTTGAAGCGGTCGTGGATTGAGCTTCAGCACTGGTTGCAAACAGTACAATAGCGAAAATAATTAGAGTGAATCGTTTCATACGCGAGTAGCTTTTGCATATAAGATAAACAAAAGCGCTTTGTAGATTTTAACCTACCAAGCGCCTTTGATAAAGAGTCTTGCTACTTTTTAGCGTTGTACATCTCGCGACTGCGAGCAAATGCCGCCTTGGCTTCGGCTGCACCATGCCAAGCGCCTAGCTTTACCTCCTTATTTTGCACTTTCTTGTAGGTTTCAAAGAAGTGGCTAGTTTCTTTAATGAAATGCTTGTTGAGATCACCGATATCCTTTACATCGTCAAACCGAGGATCATCAACCGGCACCGCAATGACTTTGTCGTCACGTTCACCACCATCTACCATTTCCATGATAGCCACTGGGCGGGCTTTGACCAAGATGCCTGGCGCTAGGGGATAGGTCGTAAGAAGCACGACATCGAGAGCATCCCCATCGTCAAACAATGTTTGTGGCACAAAGCCATAATCAAACGGATAGTCTTGGGCTGAATGCATCACTCGGTCCAGGGCGATGATGCCAGTTTCCTTATCTATCTCGTATTTGTTCTTTGAGTACTTTGGGATTTCAATAATAACGTTCATTTGCTCGGCTGTTCCAGCTGGGATGTCGTGTAAAAGATTCATATAAATATCAA
>JAYVBM010000069.1:0-3722 GCA_043750495.1 Minisyncoccota bacterium
AGGAGTAGCGAAGCTGCGACTATGTTTGTAGTGTGTCAGGAGGTGTCAGTTTCGACCTACCGAGGGAGAAATGACATATGAAATCATACTTTAGTATGATTTCAGTCTACGTGCCCTGAAATTAGAGAGTAACGAAGTTACGATCATAATTTCAGTGTGCAAGGAGATAGAATTTTCGACCTACCAAGGGAGAAAATTCTATAGAAAATCTTATGCTAATAAGATTTTAGTCTCCTTGCCTTATCGTGCTGTCTGATCTTCTCTAGAGCTTTCGCTTCAATCTGGCGGATACGTTCGCGAGTAACGCCGAACTCCTTTCCTACTTCTTCGAGTGTGTGATATGTGCCATCAAGCAGTCCATGACGCATTTCTAGAATCTTGCGTTCCTTTTCAGAGAGAGTATCAAGGATTTCGGTGATCTGGTCGGTAAGGATACTGTGGGCTACTTCTTGGTCTGGAGAGATAATCTTGTCGTCTGAAATAAAGTCTGACAGACGAGAACGGTCATCGTCGTCACCAACTGGAAGTTCTAGTGAAATAGTATCTTGAGAAATCTTTTCGATTTGATAAATCTTTTCTACTTCAACATTCATTTCTGTCGCGATTTCTTCTGGCATTGGGTCGCGACCAAAGTCTTGGGCGAGACGACGAGAAACCTGCTTGTACTTCGCCATCGTTTCTACCATGTGTACTGGGATACGAATCGTACGTGACTGGTCAGCGAGTGCACGCGTGATGGCTTGACGAATCCACCAGGTAGCGTAGGTAGAAAACTTAAAGCCTTTAGTGAAGTCGAATTTATCAACTGCCTTAAAGAGACCAAGGTTTCCTTCTTGAATAAGGTCAAGCAGAGTGAGATCTGGTGAACGACCAACGTATTTCTTGGCAATAGATACCACGAGACGAAGGTTGGCCCGAGCGAGCAAGTTACGCGCTTCGTCATCACCATCGACGATGCGCTTGGCGAGCACACGCTCTTCGTGGGCATTAAGGAGTGGGTACTGACCGATTTCACGGAGGTACATTTGGATTGAGTCGTAGCTAGAGTCGCTACGCTTGAAGGCGTTCTTTTGCGCGAGCACCGCATCACTTGGGTCGTCGCCAAGCATTCCACCACTAGCGAGCACATCAATACCAGCGACCGTGAATCTCTCATAAAGCATATCCAAGAACATCACGTCCTTTTCAATTTCCGGAAATGAGCGCAGGAGTTCGTCGTGGGTCACATACCCACGAGTCTTACCCATAGTCATAAGCTCAGCTGCCTTGGCTTCGAGTATTTTTTCTTGTCGGGTGAGTGGCTTTTTTGGTTCTTCTTTTTTCTTTAGCACCGGTTTTAAAGCAACCACTTTCACTGGTTTCTTAACCACCAATTTTTTGGCTGGTTTTTTCGCTACCACTTTCTTGGCTGGAGATTCTTTAGCTACAGTTTTTACCGCTTTTTTTGAAGCGGTCTTAGTAACTTTTTTCTTATTATTCTTTTCGGGCTTCTTTGCTGACGTCTTCTTGGCGACAGCTTTTTTTGCAACGGCTTTCTTGGCAGGTGCCTTTTTCACGGTTGCTTTTTTTATTAGTTTTACGGCTTTTTTCACCGCTTTTTTGACAACTTTTTTTGTGGCCTTTTTGGTTGCCATAATCATGCAACTATACAGAAAAACCTTAAAAAGTCCAGTCTTCCCAATCCCAATTTCCATGTGCTTGACTTTTACATTATCTTCTGTATAATGTATGCGTCATAGAAATAGGAGATCGCCATGAAAATCAAACATGAGTCTTGTTGGTCTGCGACTTACAGACCACATGAAGCAATGTGGAGGTTTATCCCCTCAGATCCAAGTATGACTTTCGATCCGATAGCTGCAAGGAGTTGCAGCAACCTCTGTGGGCATCTTGGTATCATCTCGATTTCCAGGGACAGTGAGTGTGGCGACGTCATCGTTACCCTCGACGCCACGCATTGGTATGAAGAAAATGACCCGGATGTGATGGACATCCTCGACTGCACTTTTGTTGACTATTTAAGCCCAAAATCGATGTGGGTTTAGTCTTAATCCCCGCAACGGACCCCTATACCAGGTCGTCTGTGCGGGGTTTGTTTAATCTGTACCAAACCTCCCCATACCCTCTCTTCCCAGTTTGATACACTTCACCACTTTGTTTATCATGTATGATAAACAAATTTTTTGTTATACAAAGTCCCCTACCCAAACTTACCGTGGGTTTATTTATCATGTATGATAAATAAACATGAGAAGAGAAATTTCTAGGATTAATGACAAAGAGATGCAAGCCACCTTAGAAGCTCTTGGGAAGGCTGCCGCTCGTATCAAAGGTGAGGATGCTGTTAAAGTTTTTATTAATGACATCTTAACCGATAGTGAAAGAATAACTGTCGGTAGACGGCTATTGATTGCCAATATGATTTTAAACGGACAAACATACTATGAGATTAAAAATCAAATTGGTGTGAGTCCTAATACTTTTACCAGGGTTGGACAGTGGTTGACTGGCAAATACCCAGATTACAATCAAGTTCTAAAAGACACCACCCCTGCTCCTAAGAGAAATAAAATTACTTATACAAAAGTTCAACCATTCACCATGGCGCATCTTGAAAAAAACTATCCTCTAGATTTTCTTCTTTTTACTTTATCTAGAAAAACAATCGAGCGTCTAAAATCAAAATGACTTTATTTATCATACATGATAAATAAAGTCATTTTGATTGATATTTTCAAATCCTATTCTCTTCATCATATATGATAAAGACTTGCTGCTGTGTCTTTATATTAAGACTTTATTGACTCTACAGTGTAAGCTGGTGCACGGAGTTGGGTTTCGTGGGTTTTGATTGCCTCTAGAGTTGCCATCATAAGTTCGTCGTTTGATGATGACTGGGCTTCTTCGAGCAGTTGGCGGTGAGCCGCTAGCTGACGCCGTATGAGGGATTTGCGGAAGTGATTGAGACGCGAGATAACTTCCTCCTCTACCGCCAGCGTGGGTAATTTGGCGAATTGCTGTTCTAGAGTAAACGTCACTCCAGCTAATTCTGATTCACCAATCGACTCTTCTGGCTCAGACTCAAGCAGCCGGCTCATCTCCTTTTTAATAAATAGAGCCACTGACTCTGGTACGACGGCGACTGCCCCTTCCAGAAATACCCGCGCACTACGTAGCGAATCTGACTTATCGGCATTCTTTACGACAGCATCAACGATCTCGTTATGTGGCAAAGGGCCGGCCTTGGTTTGTTCTCGTAGTCGTTCTAGCTCAAAGCGTACAGCATCTGTGGTGCTGTGAATCGCGGCGGCCACCACTCCTACAAAATGTTCTTGATCAATACGGTCGGGTAGCAAAAGAAGGAATGGCAGGACCTCGGCGCGGGTGCGACGCTTGAGGGTACGCTCGTCAGTTTCTTCGCGACAAACGACGTGGAGCAAGAACTCAATAACATGGACTGACTTCCCCACTATTTGCTTAAACTCGGCGGCATCGGCGCGAATAATATCGGCCGGATCTTTACCCATTGGCATTTCGGCGACCTTTACATCGACTCCGCGCTTGAGCATGAGTTCCGCGGCACGGCGCATAGCAGCAATGCCGGCACGGTCGGCATCAAGCGCCAACACTACCCGGTCTGAAAGACGCTCTAGGAGCTGTACATGATGCAGAGTGAGCGCAGTACCAGACACCGCCACGGTATTGGTGTAGCCAGCCTGGTG
>JAYVBM010000070.1:0-17491 GCA_043750495.1 Minisyncoccota bacterium
TAACAAAAGGGCGACTCCGCAGGAGTCGCCCTTTTGTCATACACAACCACTATCTTAAAGACTTCTTAAAATCGATAAGATGCGAGGCGCGCGAAGCAAGTTGTGCCGAGCCGTGCTTAACGTACGGTGAGCGCCAATTTGCTGAAGTGCAACGAAGCAGGTTGCGATTTTTAGGAGTCTTATTGTCGCGCTTGCATGTCGGCGATCATGTCATATTTCTGACTCCCCTTAAAGCCAGAGCCGGCTGGGATGAGTTTTCCGATGATGACGTTTTCCATGAGGCCTGAAAGGTTGTCATTACTTCCCTTTACAGCCGCGTTGATTAGGACACGAGTCGTGTTCTGGAATGAGGCAGCTGAGAGGAAACTCTTTCGCGTAAGTGAGGTTTCGGTGATACCGAGGATGAGACGATCGCCCTTAGCCAATTCTTTCCCTTCTAGCTTGAGCTTCTCATTTTCCTCTACCATGATCCATTCCTCTACCACTTCTCCGACAGTGAAGCGACTTTCGCCGTGACTAGTAATCTTCATGCGCGACATCATCTGCTTCACGATAAGTTCGATGTGTTTGCGCGCGATAGTCACACCTTGGAGCTCGTAAATTTTGTTTACTTCAGAAATGATGTAGTCCTGAGTTGCCTCTTGTCCACCGAACTTGAAGAGTTCTGGTAGGAGCGCTGAACCGTCAGTGAGGAATTGCCCCGAAAGAACAGTATCGCCCTTTGATACCATTACTACACGACGGTAGTGTGATGCATACTCGATATTATCCTTTTTCTTTGGTGCACCCTTGGCGTTCATGTCTGGCGCAACCACCACAATCTTTTCACGACCTTCGGTTCGAACATCTACCACTAGACCTTCGCACTTACTGATAACAGCTGGGATTTTTGGTTGACGTTTTTCGAAAACTTCTTCTACACGAGGAAGACCTGAGGTCACGTCTCCTCCAACTGAGGCGGCCCCTCCGGCGTGCTTAGTGTTCATCGTGAGCTGAGTTCCTGGCTCTCCAATCGCTTGGGCAGCAATCGTACCAACGGCTTCGCCTATATCGACGAGCTCGTTCTTAGTAAGGTCGATACCGTAACACTGCTGACAGACACCTCGCAGAGTCTTACAGGTCATAGGTGAACGCACGATTACTGATTCACAAGTAGTTCCTTCAACCGCAATTGCTTCGCGACGTGATAGAAGATGTCCTTTCTTAAAGATAACAGCGCCCTTAGTATCAACAGCATCTTCGGCAAGAATACGTCCCTTGATAGCCTTGGAGAAAGCAATTTCGATACCTGAAGCAGAGACACGACTGATGGTCGTACCACCCTTTGTCTTACAGTCAGCTTCAGTGATGATAGCGTCTTGCGCCACCACGAACAGACGACGAGTAAGGTATCCGGCCTTGGCAGTTTGAAGCGCTGTGTCGGCGAGTCCCTTACGTGAACCGTGAGTCGTGTTGAAGTACTCGATTGGTGTAAGGCCTTCTTTCATAGAAGAAATAACTGGAGTTTCGAGAGTTTCACCTCGAGTATTCACAATCAAACCCTTCATACCAGCCATCTGAGCAATCTGTCCGAGTGAACCTCGGGCACCAGACTTCCACATTTCGTAAGCTGAACCAGTTTCACTAAGAGTCTCTGGAAGGACTTTTTCAATTGACTGCTTAGCACGGTGCCAGATTTCTACAATCATGCGTCGTCGTTCGTCACGAGAAAGTAAACCTTGGTCGTAGTGGTCAATCACTTGTCGCTCTTCGGTGCGACCTTGAGCGATAATTGCCGGCTTTTCTTTTGGCACGACCACTTCGTCGATACCCCAGGTTGTACCTGACATGGTCGCGTACTTGAAACCAAACTTCTTGAGTCTGTCTACAATCGGCGGCACAGCTTCGGCTCCCCTATCGTCAATCACGTCAATGATGATTTGGAATAGGGTCTTTTGTACCACTACATCGTTTATGAAGAGGTGATCACTTGGAAGCACTGAGTTGAACAGTAGACGACCAACGGTTGTCTCGAAAATTTGTCCGTTAAACTGCTGGTATTTTGGCGTGTCTGTTGAAAGCACTTTCACCGTCGCTCGAAAGTCAATGACTCCATAGTCGTAGGCGTTGATGGCGTCGTTTGGTGAAGAAAAATGCTTTCCTTCTCCCTTTGCTCCAGGCACGACTTTAGTCATCCAGTAGGCTCCTAGAGCCATATCAAGTAGCTTTTCTGATACAACCGGTTCTCCAGAACCTGGCTTCAAGATGTTGTGGTTCGCAGAAATTATTTCTCGAGCTTCTGTCTGAGCTTCGTCTGAGAGTGGTACGTGTACCGCCATCTGGTCACCATCGAAGTCGGCGTTGAACGCGCGACACACCAGTGGGTGAACTTGGATAGCGTTACCTTCAATAAGTACTGGGCGGAAAGCTTGGATACCTTGACGGTGAAGAGTTGGGGCACGGTTGAGTAGCACGTGTTTGTGACGGATCACGTTTTCGAGAATCGCCCAAACTTCTGGAACGCCGTCTTCAATCAGACGACCAGCTCCACGAATGTTATATGCCAGCTCTTGCTTGAGAAGCTCAGCCACCACAAATGGTCGGAAGAGTTCTAGAGCCATGTGCTTTGGTAGACCACATTGGTCGAGTAGTAGTTCTGGACCGATAACGATAACTGAACGTCCAGAGTAGTCCACACGCTTACCAAGGAGGTTTTGACGGAAGTAACCTTGTTTACTCTTGAGGTAGTCAGAAAGAGACTTCAGCGGACGACGTTGCGCTTGACTCATTACTGAGTAGGCACCACCACCGTGACGGATAGAGTTGTCGATAAGTGCGTCAACCGCTTCTTGAAGAATACGCTTTTCGTTACGCAAGATCACGTCCGGCGCCATAATATCGATAAGCTTCTTGAGACGGTTGTTTCGGTTGATCACGCGACGGTAGAGGTCGTTGAGGTCAGAGCTGGCGTGCCGCCCACCTTCAAGAGCCACCATCGGACGAATCGCCGGTGGTACAACAGGAAGACGAGTGAGGAATAGCCACTCTGGACGAACACCTGAGTTATTCATGCCGCGGATAAGCGCAAGACGCTTATCGAGCTTGGCTCGTTCCATCGCACCAGCGCGAGTGTGTTCATCTTCAAGACGCGCAATGAGCTTAGCCATATCAATGTTCTTGAAAAGTTCAAAGATGGCTTCAGCACCAATCCGCGCTTCAAAGAGAGTACTGTACTTTATTGAGTATTTGTGGAACGACGCTTCATCAAGAACAACGCCGAGCTTCACTCCCTCCACCTCTTTTTTAATTTCATCCATTCGAGACTTGAGCGCGTCTTTGGCCTCTTCGTTTTGTAGAAGCTTATGCTTTGCCTTGAACTCAGTATCAAGGTCATGCAGGATACGTGCTTTGTCTGGTTCACTTACCTTGGTCACAATGTACCCAGCGAAGTAGATAACCTTTTCAACCGAAGAAGCTGTGAGACCAAGGATCATTGCGATACGAGATGGTACGCCACGAAGGAACCAAATATGTGACACTGGTACACAAAGATCGATATGTCCCATACGTTCGCGACGTACGATAGCGCGAGTAATTTCTACTCCACACTTTTCACAAACAATTCCTTTGTAACGAATACCGCGGTACTTCTTACAAGAACACTCGTAGTCTTCAACTGGGCCAAAGATACGTTCATCGAAAAGACCGTGCTTTTCTGGGCGCTGGGTTCGGTAGTTGATGGTTTCTGGCTTTGTAATTTCGCCGTGAGACCATTCGAGAATCGTTTCTGGTGAAGCGAGCTTGAGGTTCACCGCCGAGTAGTTCGTAGGGATCATTGGCGGCTTTTTGAACTCTGTTTTTTTGAATGTAGATTCAGTAGACATAGGCAAAGGCATTACGCGTTCTCATAATTACGTCGCGGCGCTTCTTCTCGTTCGAGCTTTACATCAAGTGCTAGGCCTCGAAGTTGGTTTAAGAGCACATTGAATGCGGCTGGAGTGTGGGGATGAGAAATCTTCTCGCCACGCACTATAGCGTCAAAGGCGGCACTACGTCCGACGATATCGTCAGACTTAATAGTGAGCATTTCACGAAGCGTATAGGCTGCTCCATAACCAAGGAGTGCCCACACTTCCATTTCTCCAAAGCGCTGACCTCCGACCTGCGCCTTACCTCCAAGCGGCTGCTGGGTGATAAGTGAGTAGGGACCAATCGATCGCATGTGGATTTTGTCTTCAACCATGTGGTGAAGTTTCAAGATGTACATGTAACCAACCGCTGTCTTTTGCGCAAAGGCTTCACCAGTGAGACCGTCACGAAGTTGAATCTTTCCATCAGTTGGAAGTCCCGCTGCAACGAGCTCTTCCTTTACGTCAGTTTCTGAGGCACCGGCAAATGGTGGCACGATAGCTTGGTAGCCAAGCGTATGTGCAGCCATACCAAGGTGAAGCTCGAGAATCTGGCCGAGGTTCATACGCGACGGTACACCTAAAGGGGTGAGGAGGATGTCGATAGGTTGTCCGTCCTCAGTGTATGGCATATCTTCTTCTGGAAGAATACGTGATATAACACCCTTGTTACCGTGACGACCAGCGAGCTTGTCTCCAACTGATACGTTACGTACTTGTGCGATGGTGATGTGGATTCGCTTAATAACACCACTTTCGAGTTGGTCACCGTTTTCGCGTGAGAAAATCTTCACACCGATAACCCGACCACGTTTTCCGGCTTCGAGTCGAAGCGAAGTATCTTTCACGTCTTTGGCCTTTTCACCAAAGATTGAACGAAGTAGACGTTCTTCTGGAGTGAGTTGGGTTTCTCCTTTTGGCGTTACTTTACCGACGAGAATATCGCCAGGACGAACTTCTGCACCAATGCGGATTACACCGGTTTCGTCTAGGTTACGGAGCTTTAGTTCAGAAACGTTTGGAATATCTGGTGTGGTTACTTCTGGACCAAGCTTGGTGTCACGAACAGCAACTTCGAGTTCATCGAGGTGGATAGTTGAGAACTTACTGTTCTTGATGAGACGTTCAGAAATGATAATCGCATCTTCGTAGTTGGCGCCATTCCATGACATGAAAGCAACCAGCGCGTTTTGACCCACCGCAATCTGACCATTGTCAGTTGAAGATGTGTCAGCCAGCAAGTCGCCACGCTTGACCTTTTGTCCAAGTGATACCGCCGGACGGTGGTAGAACGCTGAGAAGTCGTTGGTTCGTTGGAATGAAGTGAGTGGATACTTCTTGTCTTTTCCTTCTTTGTTTTTAACCACAATTCTTTTGGCATCTACTTCGGTGACTTCGCCGGCTTCAAGTGCAAAGAGTACGCGGCCAGTGTCACGAGCAGACATACCTTCTACACCTGTCGCTACTATCGGCGCTTCTTGCACGATACAAGGGGTCGCCTGCTTCTGCATGTTTGAACCCATGAGAGTACGGTTGGCGTCGTCGTGGTTTAAAAATGGAATCATTGAAGTCGCAACGGAGAATGGTTGGTTGGTTGCGATATCCATGTATTCAACGTCGTCACGAGAAATTACTCGTGGTTCACCTTTCTTTCGGGCTTCAACGAATTCTTGTTTAATTTTACCCTTGTCGTCGATTTCAACGGCAGCGTGAGCAATGTTGAAGTGTTCTTCTTCGTGGGCGTTAAAGTACACTACTTCATCAGTCATTTTTCCTTTAGCTACTTTAATGTACGGAGTTTCGATGATACCAAAACGGTTCACGCGAGAGTACATCGAGAGGCGGAGAATAAGACCGATGTTTGGTCCTTCTGGAGTGTGGATAGGACAAAGTCGGCCGTAGTGAGATGGGTGAACGTCACGCACTTCAAAGCCCGCTCGTTCACGAGTTAGTCCACCGGGACCAAGCGCTGAAAGCGTACGGAGGTGTTCAACCTCAGCGAGGATATTTTGTTGTTGTGAGAATTGTGAGAGTTGGTTGGTAGTGAAAAACTCTTTGATAGCCGCTTGGAGTGGTCGCGGGTTGATGATCTGCATCGGAAGAGAAGTTTCAGCTTCGATCGTCGACATACGGTCTTGAATGTTTCGCTTCATGCGAGTCATACCAACGCGTACACGCTGTTGGAGCATTTCGCCAAAGTAGCGAACACGACGGAAACCGAGGTGGTCGATGTCGTCTGGAAGTGCAGTGTTGTCGTGGTTACTTTCAATGATGTGCTTCAAGATAAGCTTCACGTCGTCAGTTGTCACAGTACGAACGTCAGTCGCTTTCTTTTCAGTTGAAAGACCGAAGCGGTTATTGAAGTGGTGCCGTCCAATTTCAGAAAGATCGTATCTCTCAGGAGCGAAGATTGAGTTCACAAAGTCGCGCGCATTGTCGACAGTGGCGAGGTCGCCATCACGAAGACGACGGTAAATTTCAATATATGAGTCATCGATAGTCTTGGCTGGGTCTTTGGCAACAGTTGCCTTGATGTATTCTTCGCCGCGAGGAATATCTTTCACGAGGGCAATCATGTCCTTCTCGGTAGTGACACCAAGGACACGCAGAAGTGAAGAAATCGGGAACTTCTTCTTGCGGTCGATCTTTACATAGACGACACCATCAGCTTCTGATTCAACTTCCACCCATGCTCCACGAGCCGGTATGATTTTCGCACCAAAGAGTGTCTTGCCCTTTGATTCTGACGCAGTAAAGAAGATACCGTATGAACGAGCCAGCTGAGGCACAATAACGCGCTCCACACCGTTGATGATGAAGGTTCCGTTGTCAGTCATCACTGGGATGTCTGCCATGAAGATTTCCTGCTCCTTGTCACTTTCGAACGTTTTGTTCTTAAGCACTACAGTGGCACGCAAAGAAGCTTCGTAGGTACGCTTGTTTTCCTTGGCGAACTCTGGTGAGTACTTGGGTTCGCTAATTTCGTACTTCTTGAACTGAAGCTCAAATTTCTTTTCTGAGTAATCACTGATTGGTGAAAACTCTTTAAAGACATCTTTCAGTGCAGTTTCAACAAACCATTTGTATGATTCACGTTGTGGCTCGATGAGGTCTGGTAGTGGTACACGCGGCCCAGCACTCTTTTCAAAGCGCTTTTGCGGCAAGTGTCCAACTGAAACTCCTTTTGGATCCATAGACTATGACTAATTATGTAAAACATAAGAAAAAATACACGCAAAAGCGCTATTCGTTCAATCTGTTTTTACCCGATAAATAAAATCATCACTCCTGTGATATTACTTACGCGGATCTTTAATCTCCCTCCCAAAACTCACCCGAGATCGCAATCTTGCGTTTGTGCGGGGATTATACAGGATATACATATTTTTGCAAGAGGCAGATTAGGAAAAAGGGCGTCTTTTAAAAGACACCCTTTGAAACATTAACCAACCGACCTTACGCGGCCCCCATCGCCACCGCTACCTGTCGAGTTTTCTCAATATAAGTAGCAATCAACTCTGCAGGCAGTTGCATATTCGCTGGATAAGCAGGCCATTTTGACTTATCTCTGGGATACTTCTTCTTAGCCTCTTCTAGAGAGGCGTACCACTCTGGATAATGCTCAATGATGAAAGCTCGAAGAATGTTCTTGTCGGCCAATCGACCCTCCGGATCGAGCAGCCCAAGTTCGTCGGGCGAGACTGAGTCGATGAGCATCAAGCGGCCATCAAATGTAATGGCGAGCTCGACTTTACCGTCAATTACGAGAAAATTTGCTTCCGACCGAAGGAACCGGTAGAAAAAATCAAATAGTTTCTCTACAAACGGATAGCAAACCTTGACTAACCACCACTCACCATGACCAACAAGCTGGCCGGCCTGTAAGTGTGTTAGATAACGGTCTGCATCTTCATACTTCGTGGAGCATTCGATAAATGGCGGATCCATGACCGACATCTCTCTCAATTCCGGAAACAGCAGGAGTCTTTCGACCTCAGCGCGAGACACTTCACCATTTTTTCTTCGACCAGTTTTAATCCGGCCAAGAAACTTTTTTGTGACCATTCTTCGGCAAAGCAGCTCTACCGGCAACATCGTTCCAACTGCCGCGTCGCCGTAATCTATCGGCGGCGTAAAGTCAAGAATGTTCACCGGTTTGACATACATCCGAGCCAATTCAACGTCGTGCGAGATGTAGTGAGTATTGAACCCGGCGCTGTTTAGAGCTTGAAACATTCGACCAGCAATCGCGCAGCGCAACTGCCCAAGACCCGGAAACAACGTCGGCAACGGCCCCACGTCAAACACTGACACCCGATCGCTGAATATAAAGTACACTCCAGCAACTTTTCCTTGATCATCAAGTATTTTCCAGATATCTTTCGAGGAACCTCGTCGTTCAAGTACATGAGTAGCCATGAGTACTTCCTTTCAAAGTCAAAAAATGACGAACTAAACCCCATCAGTTGTATAACACTCACAAAAATATGCAAGGAAATATAAAAAGGAAACATCTAGCTGATGTGCCTTAGATGTAATCAATCTGATATTTGACAAACACACTCCAAAGCGTATAAAAGAGCCAGCTGCACATTAAATCAAAAGGGTTAGATATGCCACATCGGCTTTACTTTATACCGGCAACTGATTGGGAGACCTTTCGGACCGGTGAACTTCTGCAGAGCGAGACTGCTTACCTATGCTTCTCGCCTGAGTCAGAAGACTTTAGCCAGAGGCGCGTACCTTCAAAAGCCCACTTGATAGAGATTATCAAGGGAAAAGCTCGTTTTATTCCTTGCTTTTTGGATCTAGAACAGACTCTCTTTGTCGCCCCAGGACCTATCTTGCTACTTGATTTGCCAGACTCAGTCGCGCAAGTATACGCCCAGGCTCCCGACGAATTCGATCTGGCCGGCTGCATAAAAGAGCACTACGGACTAATGTGATCTACACCAAAACCAAAAGGCGCTGCATCTGCGGCGCCTTTTTCTATTTTAATCGATACTTCTCAATCTCTTTGTGGTTTCTCCAGCCCCAGCTTCGCAAGAGCTGGACTGCACTCGCTAGGACTGCTCGCTTCGCTTCTGTCTGTACGACTCAATTAGTTTGTGATTACCTTCAATTAGGACTTGGGGCACGCGGTACTCTTTCTTTTTATACTTGAGTACTTCAGGGCGAGTGTAGGTTTCGCCCGTAGTAGCACGGTCGTCTTCCAGTGATTCAAAGGTACCAAGCACACCTTCAATCTGGCGGGCAGTAGCGTCGATGATAGTGAGAGCTGGTAGCTCGCCACCTGTCAAAATATAATCACCGACACTTACCTCTTCGGCACCAAGAATTTCTTTCACTCGTCCATCAATTCCCTCATAACGACCGCTAATCAGTACTAGGTGGTCGTACTTTTTTACATACTCTTTAGCGAGTGATTGAGTAAACACCGTACCGCGCGGCGACATGATAAGGGTCTTCACTTTCTTCTGATCCTTCTTCTTCCCCACCGCCTTTTCCCACGCCTTCAAAATCGGCTCAGCGTACATGACCATACCCGGCCCTCCGCCATACGGTCTATCGTCCACTTTCTTATGTTTATCTTTTGAAAAATCTCTTGGATTGTAGTAAGAAACAGAAATTTTCTTCCCTTTTACTTTGGACCCCTTCCCCTTCTCAGATTTCTGAGCGCGCCCAAGTACGCTAGCGTCCGTGTACGCTTGGCAGACCTCAGGAAATAAAGTAATAACGTGAAATTGCATATCTATAGTTTGGCTTTGTACATTTCTATGTCCTGTAGGATCATGGAGTGAAGTGGCTGGGGCAAGTTATCAAAAGTAAACCAGTCTAATACGTCATGCTTGTCTGGCTCATTATTAATTACCTGATTTGGATCTACTAGGGCCTGATAATAGAAACAAATCCAATGAGTTTTGTTGCCTTCATGCTCACGAAGAAGCTGCCGGTATCCCAGAAATTTAGAGTCAATAATATCAGCGTCGTATTCTTCTTTCACCTCACGGCTTAGGCAGTCTTCTAGAGTCTCGCCGAACTTCAAACCGCCGCCGCCAAAGTCCCAGCAGCCGTGCTCATCGCGACAATTCTGGTTCCGACGATGCATTACATAATTCCCCTTTCCATCGTGACACAAAAACGCTACCGCGATACCCGTAAAATCAATACCCTTTATCATGAGGAAATCCTAGCACAAAAACAGCGGGCGCCGAAGGCGCCCGCTGTTTTTCTTCAATGCCTTCAGAAGGCTTAAATTGAATGCACCACAAGAGTATCCCCATTTTTATAGTCGCTTCGCTTCTTAAATATTAGGTCAGATGCGCGACGCGAGAGGAAAATAGTTGGAGCCGTATCGAGTATACGGTGACACCTATTTTACCGAACAGCAACAAAGCAGTCCGTCAATTTTAGCTTTCTGATTAAATTCTCAGGTCCTCTATGGCTTGGTCGAGACTCTTAGTCTCAGCCATTGGATTGTCTTCTTTGATAGCTTCTGACATTTCGCGACTCATGCCTTTGCCACCTTCTGGTTCATTGATCTTGAGGTTTACCCGAGCGTCATGCTTCATACCAACAACTCGCAATAGAGTCCGGATGGCTTTGGCTGTGTTGCCTGAACGACCAATGATCTTCCCCATGTCATCTGCATGTACGTCTAGAGTAAGTAGTACTCCCATTTCATCTACGGTTCGATTGATGTTTACTGAGTCCGGGTGGTCAACTAGAGCTTTGACTAAAGCTTCAAGAAATTGCTTATCTTCGTGCATATCCATACATCTATATCTTATCTATAACTGGTAAGCGGGCGTCACCACGAGTGTAACGTGCTCTATGTAAAAGCATACGAGAGTAGCTCGTATGCGTCAATGTCTAAAAGTGAATTGAGACTAGTCGTTTTCTGCGTCAGCTTGCGCCGCAGCATGTTCTTCGACTTCTGCCGCCACTACTTCTTCAGCAACTGGAGCTGTTTCAGCATGGTCAATTGGTGCTTCTTGATCAGCAACGACTTCAACCTCTAGAGCAGCTGCGGCTGCGGCTGCTGCATCAGCCTTAGCCTTTGCTTCAGCTTCTACCTTTGCGGCTGCGGCCTCGGCCTCTGCTTTTATTTTAGCCTCGTCAATAATTGGGGACTTCTTTGGTAGAACGTTCTTCTTCTTGCCTTCAATAACCTTTTGACTTACAAGAATATTATGAAGAGTATCTGAAGGTTGTACGCCTTTAGCCAACCATTCTTTAGCCTTAACAGCATCAATTTGGACATGATTAAGCTTTGGGTTGTATGAACCAAGACGGTCGACATGCTTGTCGCTCTTAACGCCGGTTCGTTTGTCAGTTACCACAATTCTAAATGACGGATCATTCTTGCGGCCAACTCGTTGTAAACGCATCATTAACATATGTGGCGCAAGCATACCAGATAGCAAAAAAAGGTCAATAGTGATAAACTCTGCCCATGAAAATGACTCATGAAGGACCGATTATGGTCCGTGGTAAGGGTGTCGGCTTTGTCGCCCACCCTGATTTAGAAGAAGACATCGTTATAGAGCGAGAAAACCTCGGCTTTGCGCTTGATGGTGATATTGTCGAAGTTGAACTCAAAAAGAAGGTTGCTGATAAACGCCAAGAGGGCGTGGTAACTCGGGTAGTAAAGCCAGCTCACCGTGAACTGATTGGTACGGTAAAAGAACGGCAAGACAATGGTCAGTCGGTAAAATACATCCAACCGGACAACAGCCGCATTCATATTCGTCCAATTCTGCCCAAGGCCACCGCAAATGATGTAGGGATGAAAGTAGTGGTAGAAATCGAAAGCTGGAAAACGGCCACCCTCGATCCCCTAGCCAAAATCACCGAAGTTATCGGCCGCGCCGGCGACCACGAAACCGAGATGCAAGCCATCATCCGCTCCGGTGGATTTTCAAAATCATTCCCTGATTCGGTGCAAGAAGCAGCTCATAAACTCTACGAAACAAAAGAAAAAATCTTTACTGACGCGCTCAAGGACCCTAAGCGCAAAGACTTGCGCGGCATAACCACCATGACTATCGACCCCGCTGACGCCAAGGACTTTGACGACGCTTTGTCTTGTCGCACCCTCGAGAATGGCAATACCGAAGTCGGTATTCATATCGCGGACGTCTCTCACTATGTAGTGGACGGGCAACCACTTGATCAAGAAGCGCGTGAGCGCGCGACTTCAGTCTACCTCGTCGACCGCGTGATCCCAATGCTTCCGGAAGTTCTCAGTAATGACCTCTGTTCGCTTCGCCCAAACGAAGATCGTCTCGCCTTCTCCGCTGTCTTTGAGCTTGATAGTGACGCCCACATTCAAAGCGCCTGGTACGGCCAATCAGTCATTCATTCCGACAAGCGCTTTTCCTATGAGGAAGCGCAAGAAGTACTTGATAAGCAAGACGGTGTCTTGCTAGCGGAACTCAACACCATGATGAAGCTCGGACGAATTCTCCGTCGCAAGCGTCATGCTAATGGTGCGATTGCGTTTGAACAGCCAGAAGTAAAATTCGAACTAGACGAACGCGGCGCCCCAATTCGTGCGTACACTAAAGTTCGCACTGAGACGATGCTCATGATCGAAGACTTCATGCTTCTCGCGAACCGGGAAGTCGCTACCTACATCAATAACCTCTCCAAGTCGAAGAATAAGGATATGGGCTTCGTTTACCGTATTCACGATGTGCCCAACCCCGACAAGATTGAGGAGCTGGCAGCATTTGTTCACGCGCTCGGTTACGAGTTTGAAACCAAGAAAGGTATTGTCGGTGCCAAGGCACTCAACCAACTCATGAAAGATGTTGAGGGTAAGCCGGAAGAAAACCTCATCAAGACCGCTAGTATCCGTTCGATGGCCAAGGCGATTTACTCTAGCAAGAACATCGGTCACTTCGGCCTGGCGTTCAAGTACTACACGCACTTCACTTCCCCGATTCGTCGCTACCCAGATCTGATGGCGCACCGTATGCTTCGCCAGCACCTTGATGGTTCACACATCGGTGAAAAAGAAATGGCGAAGTACGAGCAGATGTGTATCAAATCCTCCCAACGAGAAATGGAAGCAGTCCAGGCCGAGCGAGACTCAATTAAATACAAACAAGTTGAGTACCTCATGAATAAGATTGGGGAAATCTTCGATGGTGTCATCACCGGTGTCACCGACTGGGGCATCTACGTCCAAGAAAAAAATACCCTCGCCGACGGAATGGTCAGGCTTTCCAGCATTAGAAGCGACTACTTCGAACACGAAGCCAAGAAATACCGCATCAAAGGCAAAAAGTCTGGCAAGATTTATCGCCTCGGTGACGAAGTTAAAGTAAAGCTCCTACGCGCCGACAAAGACGAGAGACAGCTGGATTTTGAACTGATTACGAAGTAGATAAATAAAAGAAGAGCCTCGAATCACTTGCGCGATTCGGGGCTCTTTTGTTACGCAGTAGCGTATTTTTTTCGGCGCTGGCTGGCGCGAACCTTGACCACTTTGATATTGGCCTTGCGGGCAGCTCGTAGCTTTTGCCGAGTAATCCAACGCCCCGCGACTGCCTTGATCGTGACCGGTTTTTCTGTCTTGAACGCATTGAGAATCGGATCGCTCTTGCCTAGCGCAGTCATGATCTTTATGACGGTGAGCATATGCGGCGAACGCGTGTCTGCGTAGGCCAGATTCGAAACGGTGGCGTTACTTAAATTTGCTCGCTTGGCCAAAGTGTTAAAATTGCCAAACTCCCAAATATGTCCGCGGACATCAGCGAGTAAGCGCTCCCAATCATCACCGTTTTGACCTTCGCTACGCGTCGGATTTATACGTTTCCTATTCAATGACTTCCCTTTCTACAAAACTATATCTAGAATGTCATACTAATTAAATTTGTCAAATTTTTCGGACTGAACCGCTGTCCCACATGCACTAATACCCCACGTTAGTGAGCATTGGACACGCCGATAATTTTTTCTAGGAAAGGAGTGCCATGAGCGTTGGGCCGCCTGTTCCAGGAATCGGCGGCGGGGTGACCTAGTTTTTAGAGAGAGCTCTGCTCGACCATAAAAACGGAAATACCCTTGTGGTGAAAGCCGCCGATTCGGAACTAAATTTACCCCAAGAGTACTACATTTTATAGTCGCTTCTCTCCTTAAAATTTGGGCGCGTTATAGGCCCTTCGGGCCTATGTTCATTTATCATTTCGCATTCACCGCGGCTTCGTCGAATTTTACGGAGAGAACCTTTGACATGCCATCAAGACCCATGGTGATGCCGTAGAGGATGCCGGCGCGGGACATGGTCTCGCGATTGTGGGTGATAAGGACTAGCTGGGACTTCTTTGCCAAGGCTTCAATCATGTCTCCGTAGCGACGACTATTGGCTTCATCAAGCGCAGCGTCGGTTTCGTCAAGGATAATAAATGGTGGTGGATTGACCTGACTCATGGCAAAGATGAGGGCAATAGAAGTAAGCGCCCGCTCGCCGCCAGAAAGCATATCAAGGCCACGGACTCGTTTGTTGGGGAGTGACACGATGAGATCAATTCCCTCTTCGACGATAACTGCTTCATCCTCATCATCTTCAGATTGGCGATTCTTGATAGCGACTCGCTCCAGACCAGCCGAGCCTCCACCGAACATCAGCGCAAAGAACTTACTGAACTCTGCAGCAATCTTCTCCACTCCCACATTGAACTGCTCTTCCAGTTTTCCTTGTAGCTCGGTAATCAACGTCCGCAAATTCTGCACCGAAGTTTCAAGATCGGCGAGTTCTTTTTCGAGGAACTCGTCACGCTCTTTGGCGTTTTGATATTCAAGTAACAAATCCTCCGTAGCGCCAATACCAAGTTCCTCAAGACGAATCTTGAGCTTCTCAACTTGACGACGGCGACCACGCTGGACTTCACGCGCCTCGTTTACGATAGAATCGTGAAGCACTTCAGTTTCGTTTTCATCAACTACTTTGAAATTAAAATAGTCTGACGCTCCACGTCCGAGCAGAGACACCGCTTCTTGTAGTTCTTGTTTGAAGTCATCCCGATCCCGCTGAAGCACCGCCAGTTCATTGTCTATCTGTGTGATGTCCGCTTCGCGCTCACGACGTTGCTGCATCAAATCAAACATGTCTCGCTCAGCAATCCGCTTACTTTCTAGATCAGTCATCTTAGCCGTACGGATGGCGACCACTTGTCCTTCGGCAGTTTTTTCTGTTTCAAGGGCGGCAGCCACCGCTTCTTCGGCGACACGTATGTGCTTCATTACTTTTCCCAGTTCCTCCTTGTCTGCTTCAGTGGTATCAATCACCTCTCCTTCACTCTTGTGCAAAAAGCTTCGCAGTTGAAGGATCAAATCTCCAAGTGCTCGTCTGAGGGTATCTTCTCCTCCGTTACTGAGTGCTTTCTCTGCTTTACCGGCAATATCTTCAACCAGCTCCTCAAGGTGAGCTTGCGGAATCAGACGACTGGTCGGTGTTTCACTTTTTTTAGCATGCGCGAGTCGACGTTCTAAAAATGATATTTGTCCTTGTAGCTGAGAGAGTTCATGCTGCGCCTGCTGACGGGCAGTAGTGGCGATTTTGTAGCCACGCTCAACTTCTTGCAGAGCTTCTTTTGCAGCCTCATCTTCGTTGTCCTGCAGCGCTTCTTTTGCCGCGGTGATTTTTTCGGACAACGCTGAAAGTTCCGCAACCGGTACCCGACGCTTATCGGCCAAGGCATCGTGATGAAAGGCTATGTATGTATCCTCGCGCTTGAGATACTCAGCATAAGCGCGCCTCAGCTCGGTCTGCACTTCAAGTGAACGCTCGGCTTTTTCTACTTGCTTCTTCAAATATTTTAAATGCGGTGCTGCTTCACGACGGAGCGACTGGACCTGCTCAATATTGTCTTGTGTTTTTTGGAGCTTACGATCGGTTTCTTGCTTTTTGATTTGAAATACTTTGAGTCCAAGTGCATCTTCAATCATTTCCCGCCTCTCCTTTGGGCCAGCTGAGAGGATCCGGTCGGCTTCACCCTGAGAAATAATATGGTGGCCAGTTGAACCGATGTTGGCGTTGGCTAAAAGCTCATGGACGTCCTTAAGACGTACTTGTGAATCGTTAAGTTTGTATTCGTTTTGGCCGTCACGATGAACAATGCGCTCGACTTTTACCTCGTCGAAATCAAGCGTAAACGTTCGCTTGGTATTATCAAAAACTAATTCGACTGCTGCACGATTACCGCGGGCAATTTTATCTGAGCCTCCCCAAATCAAATCTTCACCACGCTTTCCGCGCATCGACTTCACCGACTGCTCACCAAGTACAAAGCGAAATGATTCCGCCACATTACTTTTCCCTGAACCATTAGGACCAACAATCGCAGTAATTGGTGCCGAGAACTCGAAATCACTCTTTTTTGCAAAGGATTTGAATCCGTTAATTGTAAGTTCTTTAAGATACATGGACTGCCACTATTACCAGCACTCTGCTCCGTTTGAGTAAACTGCGTACACATTGCTTTGCAATCCGATTGCTCCACAAACTCCACACGCACTTGGGCAGCGAGCAAACTCGTCCGTGTAAGAAGTAACAAAGAGACTCTCAGCCGCCTGATGAGAAAGAAGTTTATACCCCGATTGGTCGCTATTGGTCGAATAGATAAAGCCCACCCCATTTACGTCCTCACTTTTAGGATCTCTGGGGAGTGAGCCGATGTAGTCTGGAACCAGTCCGGTGATATAGTCTTGACAATCCATTCCCCAACTCGGATGGGGGCCAGGCCCCGACCAATGCAGTGCTATTTGCCCGCACCCAGTGGCTGGGTAGCTACCATTTTGAGCTTTATAGAGTTCAATCGCTAGTTGCAATTCTTTCAATTCAGATTGACGAAACTTATCTCTTGATTGTTGCCGTCCTTCTTCAAAAGAAGCAAACAGGACCGACGCCAAGATACCGATGATGGCTACCACGACCATAACCTCAATAAGGGTGAAGCCCCGATTGAAGCGGATACTGATAAAAGAAAGTCCCATATACTCGTTATAATAGCATTTTTGACTAATCACCTAGACAGTTTCTATGCACATACAACATTCAGAATTACTGAATCTCACACAAAATATTTTCAGTCAGTCTGGCGACATCAGTGGGGTTACCCGCCACTGCGTAGCCGCCTGAAACTGAGTAGGTGGTCTGAAACGTATTATTGGTCGCTTCACACCATGATGGTTTGCTGTACGAGTCATGTACGCGATCGCACATACCTAAATCACACATTCCACCAGAGTTTCCAAACTCAGGTGGTTGGGTAGAGCCTGAGCAAGTTAGCTGACCTGTATCAGTCGCATCGCAGCTTTTTAATGGATGGGTATAAGTAACAGATTCAGATTCGACAGTTCGCTTTGCCATCAATTTATAAACCGTGCCTGCTGAGTTAGTGGTGTACACATACCCTGATTGAGCGTCTCTTAATCTTGGATCGCGAGGCAGCACCGAAATAAACTCCGGAGCAAATGTAAACCGCTCAGAAGTATTACCATCTCTATCCCAATCGCTCACATCAATGTGTCCCATTATGTACTGTTGACCAACTACACACGCGTAATTGGTACCTTCTTGACCTGACCAATTA
>JAYVBM010000071.1:0-2520 GCA_043750495.1 Minisyncoccota bacterium
TGGCGCAGTGCTACTTGATGGACTAAAAAAACACTGGGGCGAAGCTGTGTATCGCCAGACGTTATTTATCGGTGATTCTGGTACTGATTTTATGAAGCAGGGCAAACGACTGGGCGTAACTTGTGTCACTATGCCTAAAATTGTCGGTGGTCGGTACTCTGTAGCGACCGAGGTCGGATTGGTGCCGATGGCGCTACTTGGACACGATACAGACTCTTTTATTGAAGGATTCCTCCATGCTGATGACTCAGAAATTGAATCAGCGATCGCCGATTCAGCTGCTCGTATTTACGCGTACATCCAGAAAAATTACCACCACTACAACTTCTTTGCGTTTGAAAAACGTTTAGAGACGCTCGGCGCCTGGTATCGACAATTGTTTGCTGAAAGTATTGGTAAAGCCGTTGACCGAGCAGGGAAGCCGGTCACTAAGGGACTTCTACCCACCATTTCCACTCCGGTTGAATTGCACTCGATTGGACAGCTTTACTTGGCTGGCTTTGCAGGTGTCTACACAGATTTTGTCACTTTTGATGATGAGACGGTTGACTTCGCCATTCCCAAACAAGGATTGGCTAAGTCCTTTGGTCGCTTTACCGTACAGGAAGTCACGACTGCCATCTACGGAGGTGTCGCCGGTGCGTATCACGATAAAAAATTGCCTTTCCGAACGACTATCTTTGAAGAAGAGCAAGCCTATGAGCTCGGCCTCTTTATGGCCATGCGCTTGCGTGAGACGATGTACGTGGCTGAGCTTATGAACCTCAATGCCTTTGACCAACCAAACGTTGAACTATACAAGCAAAAAACTAAAGCTATCCTAGGATTGTAGTATGTTAGAAGGGACGTTTCCTAACATCACGGCGGTAGATGAAAATGATGAAGTAGTAGGATACTTTCAACTTTTTGACGCTATAGCGCAAGGACTAACACGCAGGATCGCGGCAGTGTTTGTTTTAGACGAAAACGGTCGAGTATTAATACAACGTCGGTCTACTCACGTCCTGAGTCCCAATCTGCTTGATTTTTCCGCCGCCGGACATGTGAATGAGGGAGATGACTATCTCGCCACTGCGCAGTCAGAACTTAAGGAAGAACTTGGAGTCAGTGGCGTTACGTTGACGCTTCTTTCACCGCCATTTCTCACCTCTGGATATTTCAACGGAATTTTCAAAACAGTCTTTTCTAAAGATACAACCATCACTATCAATAAGGATGAGGTAGAAAAAGTATTTTGGGTGTCCGTGGCGGAACTTGAAGAACTACTCAATCACCACCCACAGCAATTCTCCGAAACATTTCTGGCGGTCTGGGCTAAAGTTCGTGATAAGATTACCCTATGACATACGTTCTCTTTGATATTGGAGGCACCAAGACTCGAGTAGCGGTTTCTCCCGACTTAAAAACTCTGGGCGCGCATACGTCTTTTAAAACTCCTTTCGTGTTTGCTGATGGGGTAAAAAAAATAGTAGAAACGATTAACACGCTCACCGAAGGCAAAAAACCAACGGCTATTGGCGGAGGTATTCGCGGTTTATTAGAGGAGGATAAATCTGGTATCCACAATGACAGCATCTTGAGTAAGTGGGCAGGGAAGTCGCTGGTTGGAGAATTACAAAAAAGCTTTAAGGTGCCTGTGTTTTTAGAAAACGACTCAGCCGTGGCTGGTCTTGGTGAAGCGGTGTTTGGTGCAGGAAAAGGACTTGAGATCATTGCTTATCATACTGTCAGTACTGGTGTGGGGGGAGTGAAGATAGAAGACGGTGATATCGACCATGCCAGTATTGGCTTCGAACCCGGCAAACAAGTGCTTGATATTGATAGAACCATCTTGGGTGATGAGATTGAACCGACGCTGGAAAACTTGGTATCAGGTACAGCGATTGAGCAACGCTTTGGCATGAAACCATATGAGATTCCACAGAGCGATATAGTCTGGGAGGAACTAGCTGAATATCTGGCGCAAGGACTCAGAAACACGGTCCTTTACTGGTCGCCAGACGCGATTGTGCTTGGGGGATCAATGATAATCGGTGACCCCAAGATCAGAGTTGAGTCCGTCCGCAAATATACAGTCGAGTCACTCAATGGCTTTGAACCATGTCCACTCATCACCGAAGCCAAGCTAGGCGACGAAGCCGGACTCTACGGCGCCATGGCTCTGCTACAAAAACGTCTATAAAAGGAAAGGCCGGAAGTGTTAGCTTCCGGCCTGTGTTTATTAAACCCTCTGCTTGATCCAGTAGTTGATGACATGAGAGAGTATTCGCGCATGTCTTCAATCTGGGCAGTTGAGCAAAGCGAGATTTCGCCGTCCCCTTTTTCTATTAAGAGAAAAAAGAGAGAAATCTTGCTTGCAGGCTTGGGCAAAGCCTATCTTCCAAGAACTTTCTATACTATCTACTGTGATACATTATACACGGTTTAAAATATTTGTCAAGCTTTTTCACTTATACACAAAAATAGCTGTAAAATAGTACTTTTTAAGGCGATAATAGGTCTATATGGAGGGCTTTGAAA
>JAYVBM010000072.1:0-2683 GCA_043750495.1 Minisyncoccota bacterium
GCCGCGCATCTTATCGATTTTAGAAACCTTGCGGTTAGCTATAATACTCAAGAATATAAAACAAAAAATCCGGTCCCTCTAGGACCGGATTTTTTGTATGCCTTACGCAGCAGCGATTACATCAACTGCTTTCTTACTTACGCGCTGACCGTTGAAACGAATCTTGCGAATGTTTTTGAAAGAGACTACTCCGTGTATGACAGAGAAGATAGTGTGATCTTTTCCGATCATTACTCCCTTACCTCCATCGATCTTGGTACCTCGCTGGCGCACAATGATGTCACCAGGCTTGACTGTTTGTCCATCTGCGCGCTTCACTCCCAACATCTTTGGTTGCGAGTCGCGCAGGTTTTTGGCGGTTCCGCCAGCTTTTTTAGTTGCCATACGATTACTGTATAATGATTACGAATTTAATGTGCGCAGAGTATACGACATATGTTAGAAAAACTCAAGTCTTTTATAGCCAATGACACCATTTTTTATAGTGTTTTGCTCGTTTTGATCGCCGTGGCCTCCTTCGGCCTGGGTCGCCAATCCGTCAGCATGGTCAAACAATCAGAAAAACCCTTCATTTCAAAGGAAAATATCACCCCCGCCGCAGTTGCACAGGCAGTAGGTGAATCAGTCCCGACCACGACTGAAAAAGCCGCTTTAGAGCCAGCCCTCAAGGCTGTAGCAGTCGTCGGCTCTAAGTCTGGCACCAAGTACCATCTCCCTAGTTGTTCCGGGGCCAAGCGTATCAAACCAGAAAACCTGATTTCTTTTGAATCAATCGCCGCTGCCGAGGCTGCAGGCTATACGCCCGCCGCCAATTGCAAAGGGTTGTAAGGTATAGGTGATTAGAATTGAGCTTGCCAGAAGTTACTGTCATGCTTCGCTCGACACGCGTTCAATTTTCCCCACGAAAATTGCCACTATGCTCGCCAAACACCTTGTCCAACACTCGGTGTTGGACAAGGTGTTTGTCTGCGCAATGTCTCTCTCAGCATCACACCAACTTCCGCCTTTAATATAGAAAAGGGCGCACAAGTTTTCACTTGCGCGCCCATGACCCTAAAGAGGGTGACTTAGAGAACTCTTCTCTCCTTTTAATTTGCTAATGCCAGGCCGTTATTTCAGTCCAGTCCTCATCTTTCTGAAGACTAAGAATTATCTCATCTGCTCTAGGGTGTACGATAAAGCCATTTCTCCCTATCTTTCCACCCTCCAGGCCTAAATTCATGTAGTAGCGACCGAACGCCATGTCATCACGATAAGAAACGACAGTGACTTCAAATACGCTTTGACTTCCCTCAAGGTCGCGTTCATGTTCAATGTCGAACGTGGTGCCTTTCATGGAAGGGAAAGGATGTCGTGATTGAAGTGCGTAGCGGTACACGCGCCCTTGAGAATTTTTGATGTCGATTCGATAGAACAAATTTGACATTCTAATCTCCCTGAAACCTAAAATAAAAAACTAGATACTTTAAAATAATAGCATATTTTATTGAAAAGTCAATGTTTTGTGGGGTTGTGATACAATATCGGCATGTTAATTCTTGATATTGAAGCTTCTGGGCTTAGTTATGAGAAGAATTCGATTGTCTCTTTGGGGGCGCTGGATTTGGAGAATCCGACTAATCGTTTTTACGCTGAGTGTCGGGTGTGGGAGGGGGCGCATATTGAGGATGAGGCGCTCCAGGTCAATGGCTTTACGCGGGAGGAGATTCTTGATGTAAGCAAGATGACCGAGGCGGAACTGATTCGCAATTTCCAGGATTGGTCAAAAGATTTGCACAACCGCACCATGGGTGGGCAAAATGTGTCGTTTGATCGGGATATGGCCAAAGCGGCGGCCCATCGTGCGCACCTGGATTGGAATTTTGCTCACCGCACCATCGACACCCACTCACTCTGCTGGATGCATATGATTAAAAGGGGAGTAACACCACCACTTGACGAAGAGCACCATCGTAGTGCTCTCAATCTCGACGTAGTACTCAACTACTGCGGCATTCCCGACGAACCAGAACCACATAACGCTCTGACGGGCGCCCTTTGTCACGGTGAGGTGATTTCTCGGCTACTATACGGCAAGAAGTTGGTTCCGGAGTTTGAGCAGTTTGAGTTGCCTTGGTAGGTGCGAAAAACGCGTCATTATTTTGTGCCCAACTCAATGTAGGTGAGCGCGTTTTTCGCACCGCACCTAGTGGTACAATGTCCCTATGTTTCCAAAAAAGAAAAAGATCACTATTAGATCCAATACGCCATATGTATGTCGTCTCGATGCTGAACTGTTAAATCCAAAGGGAGTTGAGGGCGATGCGGTTGAATCTTGGCGCGTGTTCAGGATTATGTCGGAGTTTGTTCAGGGCTTTGAACTCTTACGTGACGTTGGACTCTCCGCGACTTTTTGGGGAAGTGCACGCCTAAAGCCAGATAATGAATACTATAAAGCCGCCGAAGCGCTCGCGGCAAAACTGGCCAAGAAGGGCTTTGCCATCATCTCTGGCGGCGGCGGCGGTATTATGGAAGCCTCCAATGTCGGTGCCTTTAAGGTTGGTGGCAAGTCTATCGGGCTCAACATCGAGCTTCCTTTTGAGCAAAAGTTAAATCCATACACTAATCACTCACTACAATTCCATTTCTTTTTCTCAAGAAAGGTGATGCTTACCTACGCTTCCGAAGTATATGTGTACTTCCC
>JAYVBM010000073.1:0-3245 GCA_043750495.1 Minisyncoccota bacterium
ACACGGCAGAGATCGAGCACACTCAAGTACGCTGATCGGTCTGACAGCGGTATCGATCCACGCCGGCGAAATCAGCTCGAGGATTGGCTGGGGCATCAACGGTTTCGATATCGGTATTTCATCCGATGTCGCTCCGCATATCGACTGCTTCACGGTCGAGGATGATGTCACCGAGGCGGTCGAAGGACACTATAGCCTGCGCAATCGTTCGGGACAGCTTCTTGCCGAAGCCAGGGTCGCGAAGACGATTGGTGGAACAAAGTTCGATGTCTACGTTCGCGGTAAAGAGCGCGTCGATGTCGTCAAACTTTTCGAGCAGATTCGCGCCGGCGAGACCGCTCCCGAATCCGCCGGTGGCCGACGTGGATTGATTCGCCAATTGCGTAGCGTTGTCGATTCTCAGACGACGGATTTGGAACATCTCCAGCAGCGTTTCCAGACAGTCTTTGATGACGGTGTCAAAAATATTGCTCTTCTGGGTGAAGTCACGAAGGAGCGTGACAGACTTAAGAAAGAAGTCGCTGAGCTCAAGAAGCCGAAGTTGACCGCATGGCAGTTCTTCTGGCGATCGCTCGTGGGTATTGACGACCCGCGAGTCGCCTGACGCTAAGCAACAAAATAAGGGCCGCCCTTTCCACAAGGGCGGCCCATTTTCATTTTTAATATTCAAGTTCCCAAGATTTTGCTTCTGAGTCGTACTGACCGATTTTGGTGCGATGGATGTGATACGCTAGGCCAGTGGTACCCACTTTCTCAGCAATTATGGTCGCTAAAGTACGCATGTAAGCGCCTGAGGAGGCGATGCAGCGGAAGTGGGCGATGCTGTATTCTGCAGGGAGTGAGAAGTCGGTAGCGATGTCATGCCAGTCGGCATGTACATCCTTGCGGCGGAAATCGTTGCCGAGTGCTTTACGCGGGTCGGTTACTTTTGGGATCGTATTAATTTTTTGCAGAGCAATAGCAGCGACTTCTTGTCGTGGCTTTGTCTCAACGTTTTTCAGTTCAAGCTCATAGATAGTGGAGGTCCGAGTCGGAATCTCAATCTCATCAAGCCGACCCTCAAGCGTCCACATATGGAGTGGCTTACCTTTGACAGTTTTGGCTGAGAAGAGTGGGTACGAAAAGGTGAAAGGGCCTACTAGTGCGGAAGCAACTAGCAATAGATTTTCTTCGAAATCATTTTCCGCAAAGGGTGGCCCTTTGCGGTCTTTTGGAGAGTTACTTTTCTCAGGACCCAGATCATGATCGTCATATCTGGCCTGTAGACGTCCTAGTACATCCTGTGTATCTGATGAAATACCAAAAAGTACTGAGAACTCATATTCTTTATCAAGTCCGTGGTAGTCGGCTTGATGCTTACACTCTTCGCCTATGAGTACCAAAAGCTTACCTGATGCCATTGGGTCAAGTCGGCCGGCGTAGGATAGGGGAATGTCGACCAGATCTGGGCGAGTAGCACGAAAGGCTTCCGCACAAGACAGAGGGGTCTCACCAACAGCTTTTTCCAGGACGACATACTTTGCCATAATTTGAGCATACTACGGCGAAGTGACCAAAAAGAAAAGACCTGCATACTTACGATCTCAGTAAGTTCATTATATCTTATAAGATATAATGAACTGGAAAATAATTACCTAGAGGAACCTAGGAATAAAAGAGAGTCGAATTGTGGTGGGGAAGTCAGCAAAGAACCGCACTTCTTAAGTCAAAGCAAAACTTTATATCTTATAAGATATAAAGAATGGGTGGTGCTAGTGAGAAGTTAAATCGGAGAACCGCCCAAAAACTTGTTGACCATCATCAGAAGAATAAGTGCTCCGAGCGCCAATACTAAAAATTTCATCCCGCTGCACAGATTGATGCTGCTGGCACGCGGTGCCAGCGTGTCCATGTATTAAAACTTTTTTTCATAAAATTATATTATCACTTTTATCTAAACATGGTACCAACACAACATCAATACTTGCTGCGGGATTCATATAAGAAAATTATACCAAACAAAAAAGCCCCGCGTTGCGACGGAGCTTTTCCGTCGCCGCGAGGGCAAATGATCAGTCAGTCAAACTTGGGGTTCTTCCGACCCGTCACCGCAAGTGCGGGGAGTAAAAACACATAGGCGATACTGTGTCCGGCGAGTTCCATGACTTCGTGGATCTCAATGGCCAGGGCTTCCTGTAGCCACGCCGGCATGCTGTTGAAGTCAACAGAGGCGACTTGTGCCACTACCGGTGTATTTCGGGGCGTGCTCTTGTCTTCCCTGAGGAAATGAACGAAGACATCAGACTCGCCACGCTGCGAAAAAAGTGCAATTAGGCGTTCGCGGATCACGTGACGCGCCCCTTGGTCGAATCCACCGGCATTCGTGAGTCCAGTGATGTTGATCATTACGGCCATTTAATGAACTCCTTTTCAAAAATCAAGGTATATTTATTGTACATAAATATACCAAATTGTCAAGAAAAATTGGTGGTTTGCCAAAATTGATTTGTCTCAGGGTCGAAGCGGGCGAAGGACACATTTTCGCGTTCGCTAAGAGGGGTAAGTTCAGCTTCAGTGAGGAGACCGCAGGCGGTGGCGAAGGCGTCGGCCTCGGTGGCGATGCTGGCTTTGGTAAAGGCAGCCAACATAGGAACTTCTTTATCTGAGACGATGTGGGTGTAGGTTTTGCCGCTGTCGACCCACTGCCGCTTGAAAGGTGAGGAGGCGGCGAAGCCTTGGTTGTGGAGTTTGGTCTCAATCAAATATTGGCTCGTGTTGGTCGGATGTTCTAAGTAAATGGTGATGGCTGAGCCGTCGACGTCGCTTGTGGCATACATGTCGCCGCCACCATTGATGAGAAAATACTCGATACCATGACTGAGTAAGTCCTCTTTCATCAGGTCAATGAGCCAACCTTTGCCGTAGCCGCCGATGTCGATGTTGCCGCAGGTGAGTCGCACTTCAGTTTCGGTGATGGTCAGGTCGGTAAGCGGATTGCAGGTGGAAAGGGCTTCAGCACCATCTACTGCCTTAAAAGAATAATTGGCGTCGTATCCACGAGCTTCGAGAATATGTCCCGTCAGAAGATTAAACGTGCCGTGAGTACGCAGGTATAGTTCTTTGCCGTAGAGCAAAATAGCACGACACTCCTCACTTGGATGTTCTAACCTCCGCTCTCGATTCAAAATTGAAATCCACGAATCAGTTCGAAAGCGGGAGTACTGTTGATTAAAAACGGACGAAAGGAGCTCGAGTCGACCCTTGGT
>JAYVBM010000074.1:0-6643 GCA_043750495.1 Minisyncoccota bacterium
CAAACACAGCATCAATACTTGCTGCGGGATTCATAACTATTCTTTGGTTGCGTTAATTATTTGTATAAAATCCTCTGCTTTAAGGCTCGCTCCACCAACCAAAAATCCATTCATACCACCCTCGGCGTGTAAGACCTTGGCATTATCTGATTTGACCGAACCACCATAGAGCAAGGTAACTTTTTGGGCAGTGGCTCTATCAAACAATTTGGTGAGGACAGCATAGAGAAAGAGTTGCATTTCTTTTACATCAGCTGCAGTAGCTGTTTTTCCGGTACCGATAGCCCAAATTGGTTCGTAGGCCAAGACGAGCTTCTTGACCGAAGCTGCCGGTAAAACCGCCACCACCGACCGTACTTGTTTCTCAACGAAAGAAAAGAAGTCGCCTTTGTTATCTCGCTCCTTTTCGCCGATACATATGACCGGGGTCAGATTGCACTTTAGAGCTGCCAAAATCTTCTTTTGCACTACCTCATCCGTATCTCCCAGCGCCCGACGTTCCGAATGACCGATGATAACGTACTCGGTCTTTAGATCTCGCAACTGCGCTCCGGAAATTTCGCCAGTGAATGGGCCGATAGCTTCGACCGAAATATTTTGCGCCGCCAAAGCAATTGGCTTTTTACCAATTTTCTTTGCTACTTCAGTCAAATGCACATACGCCGGCGCCACAGCAACCTTCGTACCTTCAGTCGGTTTATATTTTTTTGCTATCTCAGCGACTAACGTAGTAGCTTCAGTAAGACCGGCAGGATTAAGTTTCCAGTTTCCAATTATGAGTACAGTGCGTTTCATACGCCCCTAATGGTAGCATACGGAATTCGCTCCTATTCCACCTGTCGCCAGTCCTCCAAAGCATAGCTTCCGCCTGGTCCGGTCGCGAATAGCAAGTTTGAAAGTCCCGATTCGTAAATCACGTTCGCATTTTGGGCCACGTTGATTTTATAACCGGTTACTTCTTTCAAAGAAATCCCGTTACCGATATCTATCAACCCGCGGTCGGCGTACACGAGGACTTTGCCATTGGCTGAGTTGGCTGCGTTAATAGCTACTTCAGTGCCACCTAAATAAGCACTTTCATTTAGTGACATAAGCATGATAAAAGAACGACTATCCCCCGACCCATTAAACTGGGTTGACTGAGTAATTGATATTTTACTACTGGTAGTGCGATTACTGGGTTTATCAACGATAAACTGCACGCTCTTGCGACCCAACGACGAAGATACTTGGAGCGTTGGTCCATTAGAAATGGTCAGGTTGCCCTGCACCCAAATCGGTCCATTTAATGTCACAGTGGTCGACGGACCGACTTTTCTAATCTCAAGGTTACACTCAACTTTTAAGTAGCCGATGGTTATATTTGTATTGATTGTATAAGTACCCGAAGAACACAGCGGGTCGGCAGCAGTAATCGTCGTAGTGATGGAGTCTTTCCATTCTTGAATGGTAGTAGTTGAAATTGGAAAGTTTACTATCGGTTGATTAGTCACTGGGGTGTAGCGAATCCCGGCCACTGGATTTTGCGCGTTAGTACCCATCTGCACGTTGTAATACGCGTTTTTGCCAGCGTTAATACGGTTGATAGTATTGGCATAAATTGAACCAGTGGCGGTGATTGTATTAACAATCCCTGCCGGTCCGGCTGATACGATGTCACCAGCCACTTCGGCACTACCCGCCCCAGTGACTGGTCCGTTTGAATACACATTTCCAACGATGTCTGAGTTATTAGCTAGTGTAATGCCACCATTTCCTGCCTGAAGTCCATAATTAAACGAGCTCCCTGCCGCCACAGTCAGGATCGCTTCTGCCTTTCGAGTTACTGACAACCACGCTGCTGAACCGACAATTTCGTATTGATCAAGCGCGACATTGTACGTACTCGTGGCGTAGGCAGTTACTCCACCGATAGTCAGTGCCTCAGTAGAATTAACTGTCTGGTCTGTCATTGTCCTATAGGCCACATCTTCTACAATACTTTCAGATGCTAAATACGCTTGTTTAGAACGAAGTAATTGGTTGAAGTCTGAGGTGTCAGTGAAAATGCTTTGATTCAAACCAACCATCATCACTGTGGAAGCGAAGGTAAAAAAGACCACAAAGAGAAGCATTGCCGCCCCACGTTGGTTAAGCGTCCGACTTTGTGAATCATTAGAAATTTCCTGGGGGAGGAAGTACGGTTGGGCTGCGCCCGACTCTATATGTTTATATATCATATCGCTCCACGAATTATGGCCCCACCGTATAAATCAACAGTCTTTGTTGTACTCTCAATCGTCGATGACAACTTCAAGTGAACGCGGACTAAAGTACCGGCCGCTGTAGTGTAGCGATATACAGTAAAGCTCGATACCGTAACCGCCGTGGTGTTTACGTTTCCGTAACTGACGCCACTTTTGGTCAGTACAATGTTATTCCCTGACTTAGTAAACCTTGTTGTCGCTGAACCGTTTTGAATTGCCAGCACTCCAGTACTTGGATTTGCAGTGACCGAATTCACTGTGTCAAATTGATCTGCTTTTCGCAGCTCCACGACAACTTGCTCCATAATATTAGTGCCGGAACGATACA
Organism: Minisyncoccota bacterium; assembly: GCA_043750495.1. Taxonomy (GTDB): domain Bacteria; phylum Patescibacteriota; class Minisyncoccia; order Phycocordibacterales; family UBA918; genus OLB19. The sequence goes on from JAYVBM010000074.1 coordinate 2,575, forward strand.
ATGCCGTCTCAACCTGATACTGATCTACGAAGTCATCGAGCGAAAGGAGGAGCGTGACGGAAGCAGTTGCGACGATCATAAAAATGCTTAAGTACACTAACATCTCCAATAGCGTGAAGCCTCTACTTTTTTTACATAAATTCATCATATGCTGTAGAGGTTAGTTAAAATCGCTTCAAATGTGGTAGTACCGTTTGGACCAGCTACTGATACTTCGACCTCACGAGCATCGCTATCAAGTGTTGCTCCAGGAGCAGTAGCCGCAACAATGTCGTCATTACTGTTGCGATACACAGATTGCAACTTGAACGACCGTCGAAAATCCGTATCTATTACTTCAGGAGAAGTAGCAATCGCGCGCGTTGTGGTCGAGACTGACAGGTACCGAGTTGCATTGATTGGAACCGCGCTCAGGGTGGTCCAGTTTTCGTCTCGAATATGACGAATTATTTCGTACCCTTCTTCAACCAAATATGCCACCTCTAGATTTACTAAGAGTGTCTTGCGCGCTTCAATATATGTTTGTACCGAAAATCCAATCGCAATCAAAATGACAGACAAAATCGCCACTCCTGTGATAATCTCAACCAACGTCACCCCTGACTGGTTAGTAAAACGCATAGATACTTTATTGTATAACACCAGCTGCGCTAATTGTGAGAGTTGTGGTAGCAACGTGCCCACTACCGACGATGGTGACGGTGCCGGTAGCGTTTGGTAAACCGGTTAGTTTATTGAAAACAATTTGATCAGTTCCACCAGTGAGGCTGCGACTGAGTGTTACTCCTGTGAGAGCAATTGTTTCGTTAGTCGACGCCCCCGCACTGTACGTACTACCGCGAAATATCACTAAACTACTAGATAAGATTTTTACACCATGCGATTGATCAAGTTCAGCTGAGCGCGCCCTGACTCTGGCGTCGACAAAAGTTGACTTGATGGTGGCGACGGAAGCATCGTACTGTTGAAACCGCGCGTAATCTTTAAAGGCAACAACTGCAAAGGTCGCAATCACTGCCATAATCGCAAAGACCACCAGCATTTCAACAAGAGAAAATCCGTATCTCTTCTGATTCATACAACTACTAGTTAAGTCCATCTGAAATTGAATAAATCGGTGCGATAAGTGCGAGTGCGAAGAAGCCCACCCCACCACCAATGACTACCATAAGCAATGGCTCGATGATAGTGGAAAGGTCTTTCGTCTTTCGTTCTACTTCAGCCTCATAATAGTTGGCGAGTTCTCCAAGCATACCGGCAATTTGCCCGGTTTCCTCGCCCACTAAAATCATCTCGCCAACGAGAATTGGATATAAGTTTTTGTGTTCAATAAATGTCTCAGACAAAGCAGTTCCTTTTTCAACCCGAGTCAACGCTTCTCGCAGCACCTTTTTATAAAATACATTTTGCAGCACCTCTTCGGTAATTTCAATTGACCGCATCACATCAACTCCCGACTGCAACAGTGACGATAATGTACGGGCGGTACGGGCGGCGTTAGCCTCTTTGGCCATGGTACCAATTACCGGCAAACGCACCACCAGCCACGAAGTCGCAATCTTACCTATTTTTGAGCGCAAGAAATACACCGCGCCAACAATAACGAGAGCAATACCGGCCAGCACGACGAAGGTATGCGCCACCATAAAGTCACTGGTCCCAATCAATACTTTTGTGGTCACCGGCAGTTCTTTCTTCATACCTTTAAAGACTCCAGTTATCTGCGGCATCACATATATCATCATCAAAATACCGATGATAAACATCACTGTAATCACAATCGAGGGATAAATCATCGCTCCCTTAATCTTCTTCTTGAGATTACTTGAGCGTTCCATTTGGACTGAAAGGGTTTTGAGTGACTCGGCCAAACTTCCACTCTCTTCACCAGCCTTCACCATCGCAATGTACAGGTCATCAAATACAGCTGGGAACTCTGCGAGAGCTTGGTTGAATTGGTCACCTTGGCTAATTCGTTCCACGATTCGCTTCGTCACTCCCTTAAGTTTAGGATTATTGGTCTGGCGTTCGATTACTGTCAGGGCGCGGATAACAGTTAGTCCAGCCGTAAGCATCGAGCCTAAGTTACGTGTCACCATCACTAGCTCATCTTGTTTGACGCGGCTCAAGTGATAGTTAATTTTCTCAACATCAAGAAACCGCTTGATGTTAAAGGCTGACGTTTCTTCAATTGACGCCACCCTATGGCCCTGTGTCCGTGCCATTGCATAAACTTCAAAACGATCATTGGCTACAACTGTATTAGTTACCTTTTCACCTTTTTGTGTTTCGCCCTTATAAGTAAAAGTTGCCATGGATGAATTATTCGTTAATCACGCGCAGAACCTCTTCGATTGTAGTCCGCCCCTGTGCTGCCTTAAAGATACCATCCTCAAGCATAGTGAGCATTCCCTCTTTGCACGCTTGTATTTGGATTTCGTCACCTGTCTTACCGCCCATCACCATGTCTTTGATGGTGGGTGACATACTTAGTACCTCATGAATACCCATTCGACCGTGGTAGCCGTCTTCGGATTCTCCGTTTTCCTTTGGATGGAAGAAAGGAATATCATTCCAGGTTGCACTTTCTTTTACAATGGCCTCTTGCTTTAGACACTTGAGAATTGAGTCTAGATTTACTTTTTCGGCTAACTCGTCGCGTTCGGCTTTTGTGAGAATATAGGGGAGTTTGTCGTCGGCTAATTTTCGCACTAGACGTTGTCCAATCGCCACCCGTAATGTCGAAACCAACAAGAAGGACTCCGCGCCCATATCAAGAAGACGAGCGACCGTACCCGCCGCTGAGTTGGTGTGGAGTGTCGCGAGCACAAGGTGCCCGGTAAGTGCGGCGTTAATAGCTAAGCTAGCGGTCTCTTCATCACGAATTTCTCCAACCATAATAATGTCAGGATCCTGACGCATTAACGAACGAAGTCCCGCTGCAAAAGTAAAGCCAATCTCTGGTTTTACTTGCGACTGATTGACCCGCGCCATCTGATATTCAATCGGGTCTTCGATAGTAGAAATATTTACCTCGGGGGTATTGAGGAGGTCAAGCACAGTGTAGAGTGTGGTTGATTTACCAGAACCAGTCGGGCCAGTCACAAGAATGATACCCGTAGTGGAATGAGTGGCTTTGTGAATGCGCTCCAAAGTTGAACCGTGGAAGCCAATACCTTCAAGCGAAAAGCCGCTGCGGTTCTCGCGCAAAAGACGCATCACGATCTTTTCGCCAAAGAAAATCGGCAGCATCGATACACGAAATGCCACCTTCTGTCCGTCCATCTCCATTTTGAAACGGCCATCTTGAGGCAAACGCTTTTGGTCAAGCTTGAGATTCGATAGCACTTTGATACGCGCTACCACACTACCGGAGGCAATTTTCGGAAGTTTCATCGCATCACTCAAAATACCGTCGATACGATAACGCACAACGACTTCTTCCTCTAGCGGTTCAATATGAATATCAGATGCTCCTTGAATAATGGCATGACGCAAGAGCGTATCGACAATCCGCACTACCGGCAAGTCTTCGGCGGCTTTCTTGAGGTCGCTCTCACTTAGTTCCTCACCGTTTTCGTCAGCCAGCACCTTGAGGCTCGAAGCGTCCTTCATAATAATGTCACCAAACTCATCCTTGAGATTCTTTTGGTACTGCCGCAGCGCAGTGCGCATCGATTCGGTATCAGTCAGACGAGGCTGTATCCTCAGTCCGACTTTTTTCTTAACAAAGTCAATCGCTGGTAGGTCAGCCGTATCTAGCATGGCTACCTCGAGAGAATCTTCATTCTTCTTATACGCGATAATGTTGTGGTTACGTGCCACTGGCTCTGGAATGAGGGTAAGAGTTTCAAAATCAATTTTTAAATCCTTGAGCGAGACAAAAGGAATACCAAGTACGTACGACTCGACTCGACGCATATCGTCCTCGGTCATGTGTCCATGCGCAATCAAAGCATCAGCTAAACTGCGTTTTTCTTCCTTAGCTATTTTCTCAGCCGCAGCAATATCAGACTTGGTGATTAGCCCAGCGTCGACAATAAATCGCTTAAGTTGTTCGTCTTGAATA
>JAYVBM010000075.1:0-2635 GCA_043750495.1 Minisyncoccota bacterium
CTTTACCGTCGGGTGAACGAAATCGGGTGTTGGCAATAATACGTTCAGCACCAGGGGTGGTTTTGATAATTTCAATCATTCCAGTGGCCTTTTCTTTAACGTCTATTTGACCACTGGCCTTTACTTGGCTTTCGCTGGTTGATTCGATAGTGAGGATTTCGTAGCTCAAAGCATTTTCACGCTTGTTGGGATAAGCAGTGAATTCACTGTTTATGTTCGGTTCTCGGTGTTGTGGGTTGATGGTGAGTTCGGTTTTTCCAAGGGCCGCACTAAGACCGAGCGCACCTCCGACAATGACTACAAAAAGAATTACCGAAATAAGCACTTGCTTATTTCCCTTTTTTGTTCCGTCTTCGATAATAATACTTGGAATTTGCTCGCGCTCCATTTGCGGTTCCGGTTCTACCGGTTCACCAACCGGCCGCAGAGGCGAAGTATTGAGTACACGACGTTTCCTTGGTTCGGCGGGACGAATATCCTGCAAATTCCATTTTTGGTTCATATATTATAAGTATACCCCACACTAACTTTCTTGTTGCAAGTGTTTTCCTCACCTTACAGCAACAAGTCTGACTTGTGCATGAGTCTGTGTGTAGGACTGGAGTTATCGGCTTGCAAAAACTACAAGAAAGTTAGTGTCGGGGTATACCCCCACACTAACTTTCTGGTAGCTTCGTTTTGTTGACAAGTTTTTATTTAAGTCCGTATTAGATACCATGTGCTTAGTCTCAGGTTTCGTGATTCTTTACGCAAAACAACCAGAAAATTGGTGTCGGGGGTATAGCCTTTTATAAGTATTCGAAGTTACTACAATGACTGCGTTTGTGGAAAAACTGAATCGAAACAAGCATGGCCGTGTCTTCTCTAAGAGTGTCGTCACTCTCTATGTCGAGAGTTTGGACTAATTGTGGAGTAATAAGGCGAATGTTTGGCTCGGACTTTAGTCTACGCTTGGCAGCTTTCTCAACTATGTCTTTGAAAAATGGTTCACTTTTGAGGTCGGCATGAAGAAAAATTTGTTTGGGAATTGATAAGTCATCACCAGTTTCGTGGAAAAGGTCAGCGAGTCTGGCTGTGTACGCCTCGATAACTTTCTCCACCTCGCCCTTTTGTCCAGGAGGTAAACTATCCATAAAAGCATAAGGCGTGTCGCCGTGCAGGTACTGAAATGCTTCAAGAAGCGGTACTGAAGTAATGTCAGCAATTTCTCGGGCGAGAGAAAATGAGCCAAACGGTGTGTGGGTCGCGTACTGCAGCGTGCCATCTCGAACAATACCGATTTCGGTAGCTTCGTAGGTGATATTGACTAGGCAAGAATCAAAGGCATTTTTAAAAATGTCTTGGGTAACGCAGTGCAAAATCAAAACGTATGACAGTTTGTGCATCTCAACCGAAGGAAAGAGTTTCTGTCGCAAATCTTCGATGTGGTCGATAAGGTATTGTTGCGTTACCACACTAGCGTGCAAGATACGTAATTGGTTTGTCTTTTCACCGTTTGGCTGCTTTACTCGATACCCGTTTGCCAAAAGGTCCATGGTCGTGCGGGCGATGATGGAGAGACCAAGTTGGCTGGCGGACTCGTTCTCGTTAAGTTCAGCTTCAATTTTTTGGGTGGCAGTGCGGACTAGTTCTTCTATGAGGCTGTTATTTATTTCAAACGCCTCATCCTGCTTATAATTAATAGACTTGGTGACAGTGTAAGACCACGGCGCCGCAATTGAGCATTGGATTTGGCCAATGCGAGAGCGTTTGTTATATGCATTGAGGGCACGCCTACCTTCGACATCAAACTTGAGTAGCGCATTTACAAGCGCCGTCATGACCGCTTTGGCACTTTGGTCGAAAGAGTCGATGTTGCGTAGCGGTGCGTGTTCGCGGTGACTCCAGACTATGGTTGGATTTGCTTCGCCATCTTTGGATGCTACGACAGCCACCAACACACTACCAGAACCAATATCAATTATGGCCCCGATTCGTTCGGCTGATTTAGAAAACGAAAACAACGACATGTATCTATAGTATACAAGTCGTTGTTTTGTTTTGCGCGGTGTTGGGGGGATAGTGGGGTCGCCTCTTCCTAATATATTTTCGTGCACGCTCCGATGTTTGTTGTTGAGGGTGATAAAGCTGGTCCCGCGGACGCACGAAAATATATTAGGAAGAGGCTGGGGTGGGTGGAAGGAATATTATTCGAGAATAGCTTTAACACGGCGGACGCCGGCGGAGGAGGATTCTTCTTTGATGATTTTGAAGGTGCCGTTGATGTCTTCTAGTTTTATTACGTGTGGGCCGCCACAGAGTTCTCTGGAGACGACCTTTCCGCTCTGGGTGGTCATGGTGTAGATTTTTACATCTTCGGGATATCTGTCCCAGAAGCTGGCTTCAACGGTGGGGTCTGCTTCAGCAACAGTTTTCGGAACGATTTCAATAGTGACAAGACCTCCTTCCTTGATGGCAGTGTTAACGTACTGCTCTACCCTATCTAGTACTTCACGATCTACTTTTTCTGGATGAGTAAAGTCGTAGCGTAGGCGTTCGCCGGTAATGTTTGAACCAGCTTGGTGAACGTGTCCACCGAGTTCTTTCTGGAGACCGGCCAACATCAAGTGGTTGGCACTGTGAAGTCGTACCACCT
>JAYVBM010000076.1:0-4741 GCA_043750495.1 Minisyncoccota bacterium
GAGCCGCGCCCTAGGGCGCGGCTCTTTTATATATGTGGAGCCGTTACTTCCTTGACTACTACCCAAAACAGGCATATCGTACTGCCTGGTCAGCTCTTAACGTTAGTCAAAATTAATCAGTAACAGGAGACTCAGTTATGAAGTATGTGCAGCTAGTGGCCGTGATGGCCGCGTTGTGGTTTTTGGGCAGCGGTGTAGAAGGAATTCTGCATCATCTCGACCATGGATTTGAAGGAGCGATTATGCCAGCGGTGGTGGCGTTGGGCGCATTTTGCGCCGTTGCCGTTCTTAGTGTGTATCTTAGTAAAGGCACCGCTTTGCCACCGTTTATGACCCTTGCTCTCTTGACGATTGCAAGTCAAGAGTTCTTCCTGTCAGTACTAGGAGATAGTAAAACAGTGGTTTTGATGTTCCTTGCTATCGTAGGTGCAGTACTCATTCTGCTCCAGGGAGGTCTCGAAACACCGTTTCATAACTTCAGGAAACTGTTTTGGAAGATTGCTTCACTGGCATTTGTCGGGCTATTCGTGACAGCAGTGTTGTTCTCATACGGACTGGTGGCTATTGGCGGAATGCTAGGGGTCTCCATCACAGCCGTCACGGCGGTTTTGCTCGGAGCGATTCTCGCCTCGACGGATCCTGCCGCTATCGTGCCCGTGACGCGCGATCTCAAATGGAAAGACCTCACCGCCAAGGATACTGTTGTGGCCGAAAGCGCCTTGTCAGATGTGACTGGTGCTCTACTAACCTTTACTTTGCTTCCGCTTGCGGTAGCCGGGTCTATGGATAGTATTTGGACTGGTGGCTACGCACATGTTCTCACCGGGGGGACTGTGTGGTTTATTGTCCAACAAGTGCTTATTGGAACATGCACCGGTCTTATAGGTTGGCTTATCTTGCATTTATTTGATAAGTACACAGCAGGACAAAAAGAAAATCATGCAGTTGACATGCTAGTGATTGTTTTTGTTGCACTGGTACCAGCCTATATGCTCGCACTAATTTTTGCAGGGAATGGTTTTTTAGCAGCGTTTGTTGCTGGACTTATCTTTCATGTAAAGGATCATATGCGGCATACGGAGCATAGATATGCAGACTTTATCGACGTGTTCGGTAAAGGAGCGGTGTTCTTTGCTCTCGGTATGCTGGTCGATGTGCAAGCACTGATTGACTACGCGTTCATTGGTGTTCTTGCCGCGATTGCGTTCATGTTCATCATGCGTCCGATTGCTGTGCTTATCTCAATTGGTCCGTTTCTGCTTTTCCAAGGCAAGGACAAGACCAAGTCAGTAAGTTGGCAGGACATGGCCTTCATGATGTGGGTACGAGAAACGGGAGCTATCCCAGCGGTGCTACTGGTCGTGGCAGCTGGTATGAGTATTCCTGGAACCGAAGCGTTGGTGCCGGTTGGGATGTGGGTGATTATCCTCACTCTGATTGTCCAGCCACCGCTTACGCCGTGGCTTGCCAAGAAGCTCAATCTGGTTGACTAGACCAACAAACAACACCCGCAAGACTTAGTCTTGTGGGTGTTTTTCTGTCTTTCGTAGTAAAAAGAAAAAGCGGGAGGTGCATACACCTCCCGCTTTGTTTACGGAATCACTCGCGATACATATCGCTGCCCGACAGTAACGACGACGGTACTACCCGAGTTCCACTCGACTGCTTTTTCGACGACGCCATCAGAAAAGATGTAGCCACCGTCAGCCATACCCGAACTTACGTTCAGGCTAGCGCGAGCAGTGATGCGTCCAGTGACGATGGAGGTTCCGGTGTTCGGAGAGGGGAATGGTTCCCGCACTACAAATACCAGTTCCTCATCGCTTGGTTTTGGGAGGTGAGCCAGTCGGTGACTTAAACCAGCAATCCCTTGAACCATCGCCACGACCGAACGCATCCAGCCAGTTGAGCCGATGCCAGTGGATACAATAATGCCACTAGAGGACTGAACTTCAGTTCGTCCGCCGTGAACAATCGTGTATCTCGCCGAGACATGGTCCTTGCGGCCAATGAAGATATCGTTGATACCCCACACTACTCGTTCACCGTCGATCACCGCCTTTACAAACGGCAGTTCCTCGCAACGATAGTCGCCTTCTTGTACCTTTTTGATTGTCGCTCCCACTTGCGTTGGAGCAAACAACATCAGTGCGCCGGCTACTGTCTTGTGGTCAGGGTTGACCGTGATGACAGGCTGGCGACCCAGGTACTTGGCGAGATTCGCGAAGAGTCCGTCTGGTCCGCAGACAATGACGAGGTCTTTGTCGCGGAAGAGAAAGTTCGGCAGCTCCGCACGACGAACCGACGTGGTCGGTATGTCGTTTGGAACCTGACGAAGGATTTCCGCTAGGGCTGCTTCGTACGCAATTTCTTCATGTCGGTACGATTCGATGGACTGCCCTCTCGTTTCGAGAATAAACGCTGCCGCACCTTCAGTGAGGTGTTGCAGACGCAGTTCCTCAAGACGAGAGGGTTTGGTTACAATGACAATCCGGTCCATGGCACTAGTCCTTAGCTGAGGCGACCGCTGCGAGGAACTCAGACGTAATGTTGAGCGTCCCGAGTTTACCGTTCTTGGCGAGCTCCATGATGGAGACACCAAGGAGCGTGCCCGAAGACAGTTCGCGTAGTGGCGTCAGGCGAGTTTCCATCGCTGCCGCTTCAGCAGCCGCTTCGGCCTGGATGTTTTTCACCTTTTCCACTAGCAGTTTGGCCTGCTCTTGTTCGAGCACCAGGCGAGTAGCGACTTCGTACTTCTTCACCGCCCGCTCATTAGTAGCCGCCTTGATACGCCGATCGTGCAGCGCCTTGTCGGCCACAGCCAACATGGTCTGACGCTCGACGGCACCGATAGACTCGGTAACTTCGTCGTCCGTCGGGTCGATACTCGGAATCGAGCATGACTCGACCACGATACCGGCGGCGGTGAATTCCTCGCTGCGCAGTGCTTGCAGCACTGCCGCTTCGAGTGTCGCTTGTTCCAGGATGACATCTTCGACAGAGAAGAGCTTTGCCTGACCAACAACCGCACGTACGACATGCTCGGTCACTTTGGCGCGCAGCATTTCGTTCCAGCGGCTTTGGTAACCGCCGCTCTTGCGGTCGACGGTAAAGTCAAACCGAGACACGGCGACGGCCGGCGTGAGAGTGATGGTGGCACTGCCGCTGACGGTCGCGCCCTGCTTGTCTTTTGTCTGCGCATCGACCGAAAAGTCGATAATTTGGGGAATCGTCGGCACCACCGCAACGGTGGTGAGTGGTCCGATGAGACCACTGTAGGCGAGGCCCTGGTCACGCCGTTTCCCGTTTGCGAGAAGAAAGACGTGACCGGAAGCGCCGGCACTGCGGAAAAGAGTAAACATAGCAGTTTTCCTTAGTATGAGTAATGATAGGGGATAGGTATATCACAAGTTTTCAAAGAACGTGTGCATACCCTGCACTATCTACGTGTACAATATACACTAAGTAGAAAAGAGTCAATGAAAATTGTAGGCAAGAGATACATTTTAGATATTGTCAAATATACACTAAGACAGTGAGCTGAAAGACGAAACAGAAGTGAGCGGCTCGCTTAGTGTTTCTCTGCAGGCGCTCGCTGCTAGTACTTTTCCACTAGTCTCATCAGTAAGGTAACGATACAATATGTATATGAAAAAACTGTTCCAGTTCCTGACATTACGATCCGCAGCGGTATCTACGCATCGTAAGCGTCAATTTCTGTTGACGGCCATGCTTCTCGTAGCGGTTTTATGCTTTCGCGCATTTGGTCTTTCACTCATTATCAATATTCCTTTCGCAGTTAAGGTGTTGGAGGTGACTATGTACACTCTCGTCACCAACATTACGATTAACGCGGTGCGAATATTCATTGTCTCTGGACACCGCCAAAGAAGAAATATTTCAAATGAAGAACACGATAATTTTACAGTCGGTACAAATGCCATTGTAAATGCCACCACCGTCTTTGCTGTAGTGGTCTTTATATTCATTGTGTTTGACATTGAGGTCAGAAGCTTCCTAAGCTCCATTGCTATCTTTGCGGTAGCACTCACGATTATCTTTCAAGACTTTATTAAAAATTTCTTGTTTGGTTTCGCCATCATGTTTTCCGCTGACTACGAGATTGGGGACTATATTCAAGTTGGATCTATGTCAAAAGGGGTAATTCGCAACATTAATTTCTCTTCTGTGCAGCTTAAGACGGAGGGAGGAGACGTACTTTACATTCCAAACTCCGTGTTCCACAACAGCGAGATAACGAACTTTAGTAAGCTGAAGCCAAAGCGAATTAATGCAGAGTTCAGACTATTACGTTCACAGATAACCACTGTTGCTGTGTTTGAAAAACAACTTCTCGCGTACCTAGAAAAAGCCTACCCCGCGACCTTCGAAGTCGAAAAGTGCCATGTCCATGTAAAAGAGAGTAACATAGACGAAATTATTTTCATCCTTGAAGCCTCAACAAAAAAAGCCAGCTTGAAACTAAAGGAGCAGGTCAATCACAGTATCCAAAGATTCGCAGTGGAGTATAAGTAGTAAAGTAAAGTGCACCCAAATGGTGCATTTTCTAAAGGCGGGCGTCTCGGGCAAGAACCATGTGGCACCAAGCCCCACTTGGCCAATTCAGTAATATTTAAAATCAATTCGATAGTGTATCGATCACCTCATTTTTTACAGGTGTGAGACCTCTAACCACTACTCTTGAGATAGCTCGCAGCTGCCGGTTTGCGACTGATGCGAG
>JAYVBM010000077.1:0-10951 GCA_043750495.1 Minisyncoccota bacterium
GTCAGAACCACCTCTTCGGGCGTCGTTGAGTGAGGCCAGTACCACAGCAGCTAAGATACCGATGATAGCGATCACTACGAGGAGCTCGATTAGGGTGAAGCCACGTTCAAATGTTTTTTTCATAATAATGAATAATTATATTAGCTTTAAATCTCAGTTCAGCTATCAGCTGTGTAGCTGAACCAAGGGCTCTCGTTGTACCGAGGCTATACAAAGTATACTTCCAAACAAGCACAAACGACTAGCGTCGTAAGGGGAAAAGCTAGAAGCTACCAGTGAGACTATAGATTGGGAAGAGCACAGCGGCCAAGAGCACGCCGACACCCAGACCAAGCATAACGATCATGATTGGCTCAATAAGACCGATCAATGTATCAACGGCGTTATCTACTTCACGACGATAGAAGTTCGCTAATGTGGTGAGGATTGTACCCAGACTTCCCGTCTCCTCCCCAACTTTCGCCATTTGCGAAAGTACTCCTGGTATTTCTGGATACTCACCAATAGAGTCAGCGAACGAACGGCCACCCTTAACTTCAACCAGAGACGACTGGATAATTTCCTTAAACACGCTGTTATCGACAACATCCGCAGTCACTTCAAGAGCCTGTACGATCGTTATACCATTAGTGAGCATGGTGGACATGTTGTCACAAATGCGCGTAAGCAGCAGTTTGCGCTGCAGGTCTCCAAGATACGGGATGGATAAAATAAATTCATCAATCGTTCGGCGGCCTACCGTAGTCCTTGAAAAACGCCAAAGGAAAGATCCGCCGACCGCCAACAAGACGAGGATAATACCAATATAATCTACCAAAAACGAAGATAGCGCTATGACGATTTTGGTATAAATTGGGAGCTCTTGTCCAGATTCGGTCAAAATTTTCGCTATATTTGGAATCACCAAGGTCAACATCAAAGCCATCACCATCACAAACACACCCACCACAAAAGCTGGGTATATCAGCGCGTTGCGGGCTTTTGAAACAACTTCATACTGACGATCCAGGTAGTCAGCCAGATACTCAAATGAGCGTTCGAGTGAACCAGACTCTTCGCCGGCCCGAACCAAGTTGACATAGAAAGATGAAAACACATGCGGGTGTGCTGCCAAAGCTCTTGAAATAGAGCTCCCCGCTTGCAGATCTTCGACCACTTGGTTGAGAATTATCTGGAGTTGGTCGTTCTCACTCTCGGCTGATAGTAGACTAAAAATACGCAGCGGTGATACCTGAGCTTGAAAGAGCGTGGCAATTTGCCGCGAAAGGATGACGATTTCTTTATTAGAAACAGATGGAAAGAAAGAGAATTTTACATTAAAGAGACCGGCCAGTCCTTTCTTGCTAGCTACCTCATCAATCGATACGACGGTGTATCCCCGCTTTTGTACCGCCGCAATCGCGGAATCTATAGTAGGGGCCTCCACCGTTCCTTCTCGTTGGATATTAGTGCTATCGATGGCTGTGTAGGTAAATAACATAGCGGTGTTTTAAAGCAGTCGCTCGAGTCCTTTGGGATTTACCGCATGAATAAAGGCATTTTCAACTGTGATATCACCATTTTGTACCAAGCGTGCGAGCGAGCGATTCATGTCAATCATACCCTGCTCAAGACCGGTTTCGATAACAGAAGGAATTTCGTGGATACGATTCTCTCGAATAAGATTACTAACTGCGTTGTTGTTAATGAGTAGCTCATAGGCCGGTACCAAACCACCGGCGATACTTGGAATAAGTCTTTGAGAAAAGATAGCAATCAGTGAACCGGCCAACTGCACTCGTACTTGATCTTGTTGTGCGCCGGGAAATGAGTCGACGATACGGTTGATAGTCTGGGCGGCGTCGTTGGTGTGAAGCGTAGAATATACCAAGTGCCCCGTCTCTGCCGCCGTCACAGCCGCGGCAATAGTTTCTGTATTGCGCATTTCTCCGACCAAGATAACGTCCACATCCTGACGAAGTGCTGCACTCAGCCCTATCTCAAAACTCTTGGTATCAATTCCCACCTCTCGTTGGTCGATCAAAGATTTTTCCTCTTGATAAACGTACTCGATTGGATCTTCAATCGTCACGATATGCTCAGAGCGATTTTTATTGATAGTGTTGACCATCGCCGCAAGTGTCGTCGACTTACCCTGCCCGACTGGACCTACGCACAAAAAGAAGCCTTGGGCACGCTGGGTGAAGCTTTCAAGAATCGGCGGTAAATTCAGTTGCGCAAAGTCCTTGATAACATTTGGTATAAGTCGAAGCGCAATACCCATGTGACCACGTTGGTGGTAAGCATTTCCACGAAATCGAATACCCTCAGCGCTTTCAAAAGAAAAGTCTATCTCATTATATTCCAAAAAGCGTTTGTACTGGTCTTCTCGCATCAGCACTTTGGCAAAACCATTGACGTCAGAATCTGTCAAAATCGGTTTTTTAACCAGTGGAATGAGAGAGCCAGTGACACGGATAAGTGGGTGTGATTCCACCGAGAAGTGCAGGTCTGAAGCTTTCTCATTTAAAATGAGCTCAATGAGTGTCGTCAGTTCGCGCTTGTAGTCAACTGCCATATTATTTTGCGGTCTTAGCGAAGGCCTCTACTTTGCGCACTACTTCACTTGGGATTGACTCTGCCTTTACGATATAACCATGCGCACCAGCCTCCATAGCTTCTTTTATATCCTCACTCTGGCCTTGATTAGAAAGCACAATGAAGATTGGTTGAATATCCGGAAACCGTTCTTTGATAGTAGTAATAAGCTCAATACCTGACATACCTGGCATCACCATATCTAGTAGGATAATATCAAAATCATTGATCTGCTCTAATTTTGTTAAGGCCGCTGCGGCACTATCGACAGCATCGACAGTATGATTACATTCACTAAATTTAGTGGCATACATGTCTCTTAAAAAAGCGTCGTCATCAACTAGTAGTAGTTTCATTGTCATCCATTATATCCTCTAAAATGTAATCTCCGAAATGGTTATCGACAGGCTCGATCTCATCTTCGGAAAAGAGCTCTGAGCCTATCTTACTACGAAATACGTTCATTTCCTCATACGGAATTTCGTGATTAAGTGCCTTTATGATGGCATCCTCGTACAGGGTTACAAAGCCGTTCCTGCGAGCTGCCTGCATAAACTCCTCTTCTGATGCATTGCGAAGTATGAGTTCTTGGATGTCATCAGTGATTTCCAACACCTCAGTAACGGCCGTTCGCCCTTTCATACCAGTAGCACACTGCGCCGTCGGTTGCGGGTGTAACACCGTTTTAGATGTAGGGATGCGACTATGGTATTTTTGCGGGAGGGTTTTTAGTGAGTCGTCAAACATTTTTTGCATACTTGGACTAACTTCTTCCTCTACCCCAGTGCCCTCACAAAGAGTACGTGCCAGTCTTTGGGCCATCGCAAGTTTCAATGTTGGAGCGATCAAGTAAGGGTCAACTCCCATGTCAATAAGACGCGGGATAACACCAATCGCATTGTTGGTGTGAATAGTTGAGAGTACCAAGTGACCCGTAAGCGCTGCTTGAATAGCGAGCTGCGCTGTTTCTTTATCGCGAATCTCTCCCACCATAATGATGTCTGGGTCTTGCCGAAGCGCAGCCCTTAGACCAGCAGCAAAGGTGTAGCCAATCTCCGGACGAACCTGCGACTGGCTCACACCGTCGATAGAGTATTCAATAGGGTCTTCAAGAGATAGGACGTTTTGTGTAGAGCGATCGAGCTCTCCAAGCATACTATAAAGGGTAGTTGATTTCCCCGAACCGGTTGGACCAGAAATAAGAATTATTCCATAGGGTTCTTTAATCATCTTGCGTAAAATGGCACTATTTTCAGGGGAGATTCCAGTCTCTTCCAAAGTTCGCACTCCCTTGTCGTTATCAAGAATACGCATTACCACCTTTTCACCGTAGCTGGTCGGGAGCATCGAAACACGGAAGTCAATTTTGCGACCATCAAAGGTTGCTGAGAAACGTCCATCTTGAGGTTTCCGCCTTTCATCAAGACGCATCGATGACAAGATCTTTACCCGAGCAACAACGGCTAAGTGGACGTTTTTGGGTAACTCCAAACTCTTTGCCAGTTCACCGTCGACACGAAAACGCACTCCCACTTTATTTCTGCTAGGTTCAATGTGAATATCAGACGCCTTTCCGTCTACCGCATAGCGCAAAATGGTTGCCACGATTCTCGTTACCGGTGCATCTTCCTCAATATGATCGACGGATTCTTTCGTCTGTTCCAGTGATTCTTCGCTATTAGCGGCAATCTCAGCGTCGAGTTCTGACTCTAGGTTTTCCAGTGCACCGCCTACCTCACCAACGAGGTTGGTATAAAATTGCTGCATTTTCGTCACCTCATCGTCCAGCATGTAGACTAACCTAAAAGGAATATTGTTCTTGGTACTGATGAAGTTCAGGGCGTCACGCATCTGCAAGTCGTCAGGATTGCTAACGCCCACAACCAACATATCGTCCTCGACATATAGCGGCACCATCCGATAGTGTGCTGCCGAGTCTAGTGGGACATACGCAAGTACATCTTGCTTGACCGAAAACCCCTCTGGGGTTTTATAGGCAGGCACCTGATAATATTCAGCAAAAAAGGTGCGTACATCGTCCGCACTCATGCCCAGCTCTAAAAAAACCGACTCGTAGGTTCGTCCAGACTGGGAAACGAGGGTAGCGGCATTTTCAATAAACGCGTCGTCTACTCCACCACGCTCGCGCAATATTTGGAGTGGGTCCATAGGCTACTGTGTACCAGAGTTTATAAAAGTAGTTGCTTCAACTTCTGCAAAGGGATTTGGTCGGCCGGTCGGCTGGTCTTTCACATCCCTAGTAAACCGTTTTAGTGAGCGAAAACGTGGGTCGTCCAATACCGTGGTGTCTAGATTGATTTGGCTCAGCTCCTGACTTCGTGCAATAAATACCTCTGTATTGGCCATCATGTTGACAAAAACCGCGTCGTTATCTCCGCCGACATCTAAGGCTGTTCCTGCCCGCTGCGTGTAGAGAAAATACCCTGCATACCCTATGGTAAACACTCCGAGCACTGTGAGAAGATTTTTTGTGAGTGGTGTCATATTGTATGAAATTAATAATAACTATTGTAACGCGGGCTGAGCCTCAACAACTGGTAGCGTACGGTCGTAGGTAATAATCTTAATATTGCTACCGATAAAGCCTCCTTCTAATTTACGCACTTCCATCTCAGATACTTCAAGTGGGTAGTGATTTTGTTCAAACGAAGTCAGTACTGCTTTGAGCTGCTCGTACGAACTTTCAAACTCGATAAGGAATACATGCGGTTCCGGGGTACTTGATGTGACCTGACCGTCCGCCACAGGAATAGCGATAGGCCCGTCGTAGGTAATACTGCGCACCAAAACTCCAGCCTCTGTCGCAATTGCTTCTATATCACGAGGAACAGCAATAGTGTCTACCGAGTTTGGCATGTAAGTAAGGAGTCGTTTCTGATCTTCCAAAGAGACTGCATTTACTTGTTGTACGAGAGTCGCGAGTTTTTGATTTACAACTGAAACTTTATCTTTTTCTTCTTGGTAAAGAGCAATTTTATCTTGAACATCAGAAATTTTAACAAACATCGGTTTGACGTAGGTCATCGTCAAAGCGACAGCAACTATGATGAGAGAAATCTGTGAAAGTAGTCCGTAGGGAATCATATAGTTTCAGGATTACCAGTAGCAGGTTCGGTACTTGAGTCTATTGCAGATTCCACCTCTGGTGTAGTGGTAGAAACAGCAGCATCTGGCGTGCTTTCAACATTCGTCTGCCCAACCTGAGTTGGGATGGCCTTGGTCGGTACAGTGAGAAGAGCAGTGAAGGTCACCCCTGAAGCTAAGGTCCCTTCCTCGGGCGAGTCAACAATAGTAAGGTCCTCAATAAGTACTGAGTCAATGATTTGGTTTCTCTCGTACACTCCCCTTTGGAAGAGAGTGGAATCAAATGTGTCAGTGGTTAGACGAGCCGCTAAGGTAACTGATGAATCATCGGTTTTTTTTACCGATAACTGGTCAATTGCTGCACTTTGCACCGTGGCACTTTCAAGCGCAGTGAGCACGGACACTAGCGATATGCTTTTATTAAGACGGTCATCCGCTTGCCATAGCCGGGTATTGAATTCGCGCACCCGCTCCATGTCAGCGTCGCTAAATCCTTTAATCTCAGCACTTAACAGGTTAACTTCCGCTTCCAGCTGCTTCCCGACGTAGCCCTCGTAAAAAAATAAACCGACAGCAGTAATGAGCGAAGTGACAAATGCGATATAAGAAATAATCGCAAACACATGTATTTGCCGAGTGGCAGTTTGTTTTGATCGCTTCACCGGACCCTGCTTTGGGATGAAGGACGTGGTCGGGGTGTTGGGCATGTGGTTATTATACGCTGTATTACTTGCGTAATGTTTGAAATGCTGTGGAAACCTTATTCAAAGGTACTAATCGCGGCACCAAGCGCGACGGAGAAAGACGGACCTATCTCCTTGATAGTGTCTTGCATAAACGCCGGGTAGGCGACTTTTGCAAAAGGGTGTGCCCGCACGACTGGGCGGCCGAGGGCTTCTTGTAAGAGAATATCTGTCCCAGGAAACATCGCTCCGCCACCAGACACATACACGGCCGGGATACTAATATTATTGGCCTTTTCATACTCACGCATAACTTGGTTAAATTCTTTGAAGGCTCGGTCATAACTGCCATCATGCGCCCGCTTCATATCACTAAAATCAGATTCACTCCGATCAGCATTTTGCTTTTTTACTTCAGCTGCTTCAAATTCAATATTAAGTACGCTCGCGATCCGACCGGTAGCAATCGCTCCGCCAGCGCGAATACGATGGAGGCGCATTAAGAGGCCATTTTTTGCTAAGTACAACTTCGACGAGGTCGCTCCGATATCAATAATTGCCATATCGATATCTTTGACTGAGTAGAGAGCGCGAATTGTACTAAAACACTCAATTTCAGTTGGTGGTTGCTCTATACCGGCAAACTGCATGAGTGCTTTGAAGCGGTCGAGAGCGACATTTTGAATCGCGGCAATGAGAACACTGCGCTGTTCCTTTGCTGATACATCTTTTTTACCGTCTGTCTCTTCTTTTATAAGTTCAACTTCCGCCCAATCTAAAGTTACTTCGCTGAGTGAAGCCGGAATGACCTTACGCGCTTCTACTCGTACCAAGGCTGAGAGATCCACGTTTGGTTCAGTCTCGATCATTACGTTTGTGACAAAACTAGAGGAGAGCGGCATCGCAAAAACGGCACGCTTGGCGGTGACAGCTGATTCGCGGATAACATCTACCAAGGCTTCTTGTTCCTGATTAGAGTTGAGAATAACTGATTCCCCAATCTCCTTTTTGGCGTACGGACCGAGTTGCAACTCACCATATGTAGTCAGCGTTACGATACCTTTTTTTTCTTGTAGTTCAACTACCTTGATAGCCGAAGAACCTATATCAATACCGACGACGCTACGGACACGAGCACCGCCTGAAGAAAGACTAGAAAGTATAGCTTTGAGACCTTTCATAGTTATTATGAATACATTCTAGCACGACGCTCCGTTATACTAGAACATGATGCTGAATATAATCACTACTCTCCTTGATATACTGATCCCGCCGCGGGAAGGCGAACTAGTAGTAAGAACAGTTACTAGCCTACGCATTCCCACGCTCTACAATCCAGGCGCGCACCAGTCTATTGAATATCTCTCTCACTACCAAAGTCCCACTGTTCACGCGTTAATTACTGAAAATAAGTACTATGCCAATAGGCAGGCGACTGCGCTTTTAGCGCAACTACTTGTTTTGCATCTAAAAAACAAAGACCGCCGCGTTCTTTTACCGATACCACTGCACCCAAAACGTGAACGTGAACGGGGGTACAATCAAGTGACCGTTGTTTTGCAAAAGTCAGGACATGCCATCGCAAAAAATATCATAACTCGCACCAAGTACACCCCGCCGCAAACCCAACTGCAAAAAACTGAGCGGTTAGAAAATATCAAAGACGCGTTTACTGTAAATGAAGAGCATCTGGATAAGTTTAAAAACACTCATTTCATCCTTGTCGATGATGTAGTGACTACCGGAGCGACCATGCTCGCGGCGAGAGCGGCGCTGGTGCCACATTTGGACCCTTCATGTACACTGACATGTTTGGCGTTGGCGCATTAAAACCAAGAGACTCGATTAAATGTTAAAATATATTTATGAGTAAAAGTAAGTGGACAACGATATTTGAAGTCACAGGATCAGCTCTGGCAATAATCTATGCTCTTTTGATTGCATCCAACACCGGTAACGAACTACTGGGATTTAGCTTACTGCTTATATCGGCACTCCTCTTTGCTGGATGGGCCTTGATTGATAAACGCTGGGCTTTCCTAGCGCTACAATTTTTCTACGCAGCATCAGCAATTATTGGTTTGATCCGTTGGTCGTAAAAATGTTTGAATGAATAGGTTGCGGCGGCATGAGGGATGAAGTTCGGCAAACTGTAGTTAGTCAGTAAGACTGATAAATTACTTGTAGGGAAACACTGCTAGGTTTCACAACCTTATGTCATGTAAGCTATCAACTTCGAAAATCACGTAAGGATTACGGATTACACCACTGACACTCTCCAGGTTCAGCCGAGTTTTTATTTTCTATGGGTTGGGTTTCTTGATAACTACATTTTTTACAACAGCGTACTGTTTCCTTTACCAAATCGGTGGCTAACCCACAGCCCTTACAAGGCAACCCCTTAACTACATCAGTAATAACAAA
Organism: Minisyncoccota bacterium; assembly: GCA_043750495.1. Taxonomy (GTDB): domain Bacteria; phylum Patescibacteriota; class Minisyncoccia; order Phycocordibacterales; family UBA918; genus OLB19. The sequence goes on from JAYVBM010000077.1 coordinate 8,790, forward strand.
ACCAGGAGTACTGCATTTTGGGCATATACTTTTGCAGTTTTTGATAAGGTCAAGAGTAGCTTGCCTGATACCGTCCATCCGCTTTGGGCAGCGGTGGGCTCGCATATCTGTTTCGACAAAAATAGACTTGATGTACCATTTTGATAAAAGCTTTTCAGACATTGTCCGTAAGTCGTTCTCTGTAGTAATTTCCTTGTAGAGGTGCCTACTGCTCGTTTCTGACTGTCTCAAAATAACTCCTTGTTTTGGAAAACCCCACGAGTGAGCGACCTCCACAGCTTCTTCTGGAGTATGTACAATTTGACTTCGAACTTGTGTGTTACTGGTACGGAAATGGCCGACAATTTCTAAATCGTTCTTGGTGTCAATTAACACTACAATTTCAAGGTTACTTTGAACAAAAGGAATTGAGGGATGATTCCCAAAGCTGCCTTCGCTAGAAAACCCTAAATCCATTCCTGTTAGTTTCATTGCTGCTTGAACCTTTTTGCGAGCAGCTTCAAGTTGATTACCCGCGCGTTGAATATCTTTTGTGAACGTACCGAAACGGTCAGTATTAAAATCATGAGGAACTGTAACAGTAATACCAAGCCCTTCGTTTAATATAGGGGAAATAACACTTTCCTTATTATGCATTGTAGCTAGAACCCCTGTTCTTTTTTTCCAGTCCTCAATAATATCCGTTGATAACATTTATTGATTATAATGCTTGATTGCTTTCTGAACACCCTTCATTGTGTATCCAAAAACCACGATAAGTATAGCTGCTTATTTGCAACAAATTTAGAAATCAAACAATTCACCAAGCATTGACTTGCGTTTGTGAGTACCTCCTCGATGGTGATTATCATCATCGTCATCACGGTCATGTTGACGGCCATTCGTAGTGTTGTTTTGGGGGTTACGGGCTTGCTCCACAGACGGCTGCTGCACGCTAGCTTTTTCAATCAGTTTGTCTAGCTCCCCACGGTCTAACCATACCCCACGACATTGGGGACAGTAATCAATTTCTACACCCTGTCGTTCAGATAGTAATAGCTGGGTATTGTCATTAGGACAGTTCATATATTTATTAATTAATTTATAAAACTAAACCAATTACTGAATTTAAAATTGATTGTATCAAGTCTAAAATCATAATTATAATTGCTTCTATTTGGTCAAAAATTGATGTAATTTGTTCCATACTTTAGATATATAGATAATAACATGCTCGATTCTAATGTAATAATTCTGAAAATTTACCCATAAAACTAATCTGGTCAGAATTTTATGTACGTCACGTAAAATTATTTGTTTCACTTACATTGAATCTACCCAATCAAACCTTGACATTCTGCGGGCTATGTTGAACGACGTTAGAACCTCTTTTATGAATGAAAAGGCATGGGTGAAATTTCCAAATTTCAGAACAGCATTAATATAAATACAGCTCGAGCCAGCATTTTTGGGAACGCTGGCTCGGTTGGCGATTGCTCTTTTGGCAATTCTTTTCCAAGATTTGTTGCCATGAGTCCACCCAAGTGACTACTTATGAGAAGTTTGAAGCGTCTGTAAAGGATCAGGATCAAAATGAGGTTTGCATGCGAACACAGGCTTAAAAATAAACTCAAGAATAAATATGATATTTTATTTTTTCTTAACAACACGCCCAAGGAATACACCTACCGCAAACAAAGCTATTCCTCCAAAAATGTAAACGGGTGGAATATTACTCGAAGATCTCTCATCATTTTTAGTGGGAACCCCGCTATTATCGTTACTGCTGCTAGCAACCGATGTGAAATTAAAGGTAGTCTTTACTTCACCTTCCTTCGCTCTATTAAAAAAGACTTCAAATTCATATTCCCCGACATTAGGAACGGAAGCAATAACCTGACTACCAGGTAGGGAGTCTCTAGGTGCCGGAGTCTCTGTTTGGAATATAAGAGACCCTGATTTTTTTGAGAGGTAAATATATGACGAATCATAAGGAACCTCATTTTCAGTACCTTTCTCGTATATTTTAAAATTGTACATTACTGGATCATTCACGTAGATAGCCGGGTAGTGCGCTGTTGCTTCCATGACAAGTGTGTAATCCTCGACGTCTTTACTCTCAAAGACAATCACACTGTGCGCCGAAGCGGTAGATATGTGAAATCCAAAAGCAACGATTCCTA
>JAYVBM010000078.1:0-12079 GCA_043750495.1 Minisyncoccota bacterium
GAGATTCTTTCAGAGATATAAAAGGACCCACGAAGCGCAGCTTCGTGGGTCCTTTTTCTAAAGAAACTACAGAACAGTCTAAAATCCCGGTCTTGGCTGCCGAAATAAAAGTTTTAATTTGCTTCGGGATTTATAAATATTGACATATTTTAATTTCTATGCATAATAAGTTCAGATTGTAAGCTGTTTGCCAGCCTCAATAAGCCCTAAAAGGAGGATCAAATGCAAATCAAATTCCTTGTGGCAGCTATCGCACTGACGTTGCCCAGTTGCAATAACACACCAAACTTTACGCCGAAGGTTGAGAAGATTGCGACCAGCGGTAAAGACAGTATGGAGCTTGTAAATTTTGGTTACCGCATCACTACACTGAAAGCGGTGGCTGAAATGAAGAAGTATGGGCTTCGCCCAGCCAGCAGTGCGGAATGCATTTTGCACCGCGTCACCATAGTAAAAATTCAGAGCCAAAGGTTTCCTTATGCCACGGTCTGTCTCGGCAAACGCTCAGAGAGAGAAGTGATGTCTCTTACCGGGGATAAAAGTTGGATCTTCTTGTATGACGCGTCGTCGCTGAGTTGGTTCTACAGTACACACTTTCTCGCAGTTCGAGAAGTATCCTGAGTAACGCTTTCTCGCCGGTTTCCTTTGTGGAGACCGGCGAGTTTTTATTGTGTCTCTTTACATCCCCTCTTCTCGTAGCTCTTCGACCAGCTTCTGCGCCTTTCTTGAGAGCTTCTTTGGGGTTTCGATGGAGACTTTTACCATAAAGTCGCCGCGGCCGCGTTCGCTGGGGACGCCTCGTTCCTTGATACGGATGAGTTCGCCGTGGGTAATGCCGGCTGGGATCTTGATATCTATAGTACCGTCTAGAGTTTCTACTCGGTATGTTGCACCAAGCAGCGCATCGGTAAGCTTAATTCCGAGGTTACTTGAGAGGGTGCTTCCTTCGCGGCGGATACTTTTGTGGGCTTCAGCGTGGACTTTGATGTAGAGGTCGCCTGGTTGGCCGCTTGAGATTGCTTCACCGCGTCCGGTCATACGGATAACTTCCCCATTTTGGATACCAGCTGGAATCTTGATGGAGATTTCTTCTTGCGTACGAGCGATACCAGCACCGCGACATTCCTCACACTTTTCTTTGGGAATCTTACCAGTACCGCGACAAGCATCACATTCACGTACAGTTGAGAAGCTGCCCATTACGCTTTGTCGCGTTTCTCGTACTTTGCCATTACCACCACAGGTGGCGCAAGACACTTTTTCACTTCCCTTGCGAGCGCCGCTACCATCACAGTGGGTGCAGGTATTGTTCTTAGTAAGAAGTACTTTTCGAGTGACACCGAAGATGGATTCATTGAAAGTTAGGTTGATGTCAATTGAAATGTCTCGACCGCGTTCAGCGCGCCTGCCACCACCAAAACCAAAGTTTTCGAAGATGTCGTTGAGATCAAACTCAAAACCGCCGGCCCCTGCCTGCTGTTGGAAATCACCCCAATTGAAGCCGCCAAAGCCTCCACCTCCCCCACCACCATTATTAAAGGCGTGGCCGTAGGTATCGAACTCAGCTTTCTTCTTGTCGTCGCCAAGTACGGCGTAGGCTTCTGTGACCTCCTTGTATTTCTCCTCGTCCCCGCCTTGCTTATCGGGATGGTACTTTGAAGCTAACTTACGAAAAGCCTTCTTTACTTCGTCTTTTGAGGAGCCTTTTTCTAGACCTAATATTTGATAATAATCTTTGTTCATAATGGTATTTTGAGACGTCCAGGAATTTGCGCTAGTAAAGGCGCAAATTCGGACGTAAATTCACAATAATCGCTACGCTCATTTGTTCATTTAAATCTTTGTTCATAGGTCAGATAGTTGGCGTATAATGCCACAAAAGCAAGGTTGGCGCAAAGACTTGTCTTTGCGCCAACCATCTCCACTTACTTGCTACTTTCGTCCGCAATATCTGCGTCGTGCACAGTCGGTCCGTCTTCTGCTTTTGTTTCTTCTGGCTTAGCGGCTGCTTCGGCGGCCTTGCTCATGATTTCACCGATCTTTTGCATTGAAGTCGAAAGTGCTTCGGCGGCCGTCTCGATAGACGTCTTGTCCTCGCCACTTTTAGCCTCATTTACGGCTTTGATTTTTTCTTCAATATCGGTTTTTACTTCGGCGGGTACTTCGACCTCGTGATCCTTAAGGGCTTTTTCGGCAGTGTACACCATTTGTTCAGCTAGGTTTCGAGTTTCAATAAGTTCCTTCTTTTTGGCGTCCTCAGTTGCGTGATCTTCCGCTTCCTTCTTCATTCGTTCGATATCGGCTTCTGTTAATCCGGAGTTAGCTTCGATGCGGATTGATTGTTCCTTTCCGGTAGTCTTGTCTTTGGCGGTTACTTTGAGCACGCCGTTACTATCGACATCAAAGGTTACTTCCACTTGTGGAGTGCCGCGTGGTGCAGGCGGAATGCCATCTAGCACAAAGCGACCAAGTGACTTGTTGTCACCAGCCATGCCACGTTCACCTTGGACGATATGGATTTCGGTCGACGTTTGATTGTCGGCCGCGGTTGAGAACACTTGCTGCTTCTTGGTTGGGATGTGGGTATTCTTTTCGATGAGCTTGGTATTTACTCCACCCATGGTTTCGATACCAAGAGATAGTGGAATAACATCGACAAGGGTTATGTCCTTCACGTCACCTTGGAAAATACCAGCTTGAATGGCTGCTCCAAGAGCCACTACTTCATCTGGATTGATAGTTCGGTTTGGTTCTTTACCAAAGAGTTCCTTCACAGCGTTTTGAATGGCTGGCATACGAGTCTGTCCGCCTACAAGGATGATTTCATCAATCTCTTCTTTCTTGAGACCAGAGGCTTCAAGCGCGCGCTTGGTGATTTCAATCGACTTGTCTACGTATTCATGCGCAATTTCTTCGAGCTTGGCGCGTGACAGCTTCACGTCCATGTGGAGCGGGCCGTCAGTGCCTTGAGAGATAAACGGAATGTTGATGTCAGTCTCATTGGTGTTTGAGAGTTCGTGTTTGGCTTTTTCAGCAGACTCATCAAGACGCTGCAGAGCGAGCTTGTCTTTGCCGAGGTCAACACCACTGGTTTTCTTAAACTCGTCAATTAGAAATCTAACGATACCTTGGTCGATATCACGGCCGCCCATGTGGGCGTCGCCGTCAGTTGAACGAACCTCAATCACATCGTCACCAACTTCAAGTACAGAAATATCAAAAGTACCACCCCCGAAGTCGTATACAACAATCTTCTCGTCTTTCTTTTTGTTGAAACCGTACGCGAGCGCTGCGGCAGTTGGTTCGTTGATGATGCGTCGCACATTTAGTCCGGCAATTTTCCCAGCGTCTTGGGTCGCTTTTCGTTGTGCGTCATTAAAGTAAGCCGGTACAGTAATTACTGCTTCAGTGATTTTTTCACCTAGCTTGGCCTCGGCGTCGGCTTTGAGCTTTGTCAAGATCATCGCTGACGCTTCTTCTGGACGATAATCCTTGCCGTCCATAGTAACGAGTACGCCGCCGTCTGGACTGCGTTTGATTTCGTAGGGAACAATCGCTTTATCCTTTTGGATCACGTCTTCTTCGTAGGTGTGTCCCATGAAGCGTTTTATGCCGTAGATGGTGTTGGTCGGGTTGGTGACCGCTTGGCGCTTGGCGATTTGTCCTACGAGACGTTCGTTGGTTTTTGAAATCGCGACGATAGACGGTGTGGTGCGATTACCTTCAGCATTTTCAATAATTGTCGGTTCTCCAGCTTCAATAATAGCCATTGCTGAGTTCGTTGTACCTAAATCGATTCCTAGAATTTTTGCCATATAGCTAATGTTGTCAGTTTAATAAAGTTTCACATTTGCGTCCAGGAATGTGCGCTCGGAAGGGCGCACATTCGAACGTAAGTTGGTAATAATCGCTCGCGCCCCTTCGACGTAAGTCGTTGGAAGTACTCTTGGGGTGCTCATTTACTCACTTAATTCTGAGTATTCTCCTGTTGTTACGCGGGCGGGACGGATTACTTCCATGGTATCACCGACTTTTATTTCGTAACCCTTCTGCAATACGTTGATTATTTTATGGTCGAGTTCCTTGTCTGTGACAGGCACCATCCCGATTGCTTCGTGCTTGTATGGGTCAAATGGCTCTCCAAGCGGATCAATAACTACAACCTCGTATGATTTTAAAAGCTTTTGCAGTTGCGTGTGAATTCCCTCAACTCCTTTTCGCCAGGTTTCGTCTGCTTTTTCCCAAGCCTCCTTGTCCGACGTAGCCATTTCAAAACTGTCGCTTAGTGGCAAGAGCTCTTCAATATGTTTCTTGGTATAACGGACTTTGTCTTGCGCGCGTTCTGCTTCAAGTCGCTTGCGAGCATTCATGAAGTCGGCTTTTTCTCGAGCGGCATCTTCCAAAATCTGTTTTTTCTCATCTTCATGCCGCGCGAGTTTTTGTCTGAGTTGCTTCATCTTTTGCGCACCTGTTGCTTCTTCGTCTTCTAATTCAAGGTCTTCGTGCAGAATCATGTCTTCATTTTCGACATCAAAATCTACATCGATATTATCGTTATCATTCACCATACGGCGGTATTATAAATCGAAAAGCTATCGAAGTCAAAATAAACGTTTTCTAAGTACAATTGCAATTACTAACGCAGTTGATGCAACAATCATCGCTACAATGTAGAAACTAGTCATAATGCTGTAGCTAGTGATCGCAAGCAACGCAGCTATGTTACCAAACGCGTAAAGCGTCCAGGCAATAGTAGACTCAGAGTGGGGGTCAATCCAGGTTTTTCGAACGGTTGGCAAAAACCCTAAAATGTCTATAAATGCAACAATAATAATGGCCCACTCTGGGTGGTCGAGCTTCCACCATACCAGGACTGCGAGGATGGCAATTATGAGTGTAGCGGTATCAAAGGTGGTGATATTTCTCGTGCCATGTCTAAGACTCATGAGGAATATAGTGAACGAAAGAATGCCGCCTGAAGCGACTGAAAGCGCAGCAAACAGGCCTCCGTTCCCTTCTAGTATCGCCAGAGCTGCAATTAAATGCGTAATACTCCAAATAAACCAGGTGTACACATGGGGTTCGGTTTTGGCTTTCACGATGTCATGAATATACGGAATAAAACTTCCGGCAATCAGTACACCACCAATAATTCCAAGTGCAATTTTAATGTCCATAGAACAGCAAGATTATAGCAGACTAGCAATGTGTATACTTTTTATTCACTACGAACTAAAAAAAGGTTTTGTAAAGTTGGCGCTTTAAATGAGAGGAGTAGAATAATTGAGCACAGCAGAAAACCTCTACGTTGTACGTTGTGCATGATCTCGTCATCTCTCCACGAAAGTAAGTGGTGGCGCGGGTCAGTTCCTGAAGCACTGAGTTCGCTCAGCACACTGTAGAATTTGTCAGTCGGCCATAGAAGTATCTATCGATTTGTCTCTGGATTACCCCAGCTCAAACTGCATCAAAGTAACAATAGTCGCTTTGTGAACAATGGAAACCGCTTCAAACCACTGAACACAAAAGCCCGGGTAACCCCGGGCTTTTGTTGTATTGACAAAGTGTTCTGTGGTGGTATTGTTTGTTTTGATTCAACCCTTTCGGGAGGAAAAACGTGTTCGTCAAATTTGAGAAGTCCACAGAGCCCTACATGAAGGATTTTCATGAGATCTACCTGACGGTACTGGCTTTACCGGTGTTGCTTTCATGGATGTGTCTCATACCTTTTACTGCGCTCGCCATGTTCCCTGTTATCGCCGTAATGGCTGAGAAAATCGGATTGGTTACTGCTTATATGCCAGAAGGCGAGAGTATTACTAACATCGCTGTGCTTTACATCGTCGCATGTTGTCCGGCAGTTTTAGACTGGCGTCTGGGAAAAGATACGGATATGTGGGTGCTCGATGAAGATTGGGCAGGCTTGGCTTTCAAGCAGCTGGTTGTTGTGGCGTTACTTCTGGCCTTCGGGAGCTTTGTTTACTATCGTGTCTGGGTGTAATATGCCGCACAAAAGTCGTATGACGACGTTGTGCGGCTTTTGTGTTGTAGGTACAGAAACGGCTCACTGTGAGAGCGACCGTTAATCGTTGGTGTTTATCCATCTAGTTCGCTATGGGAGCCAATGGTCACAAAATAAGCTACATTACTTTCGACTTTAACATAGATAGCTCTCGTGTCGCCCGTGATATCTATGCTAAAGTGATTTTTCCATTTGCCAGCTAGCGCATGATTTCTTAAGGTTGAGCTGGTAGAGTCATGCGTGAAAAGTTCTAATGCGGCCACAGCCTTGCGCTTTGTTGCCTTAGGGAGCTTTGCAAACTCTTTCAAGAAGCGCTTTGAGGCGACACAGAGCATCTCAAAGAGTCTTTAAATGCTTGATAAAGTCCTTCCCACTTTTAAACGTTATCGCCTTCCCTGTCTTATATTCTGCGTCAGCTTCTTCAAGAATGCTTTCAAGATATGCTGTCGGACGTAGCGTATTAGAAGATAAAGTAATTTCCCTATCTCTTACAAACTGTTTTAAAAGAGCATTAACCACCGTCCCAAGAGGCACACCAAGTTCACTAGAGATGCGCTTGGCCTCCTCCTTAAGTTTCTTGTCAGTCTTTATGTTGAGAATAGTATGTGTATTCATATACTTAAATATACATTTCGGTATTAATAATGTCAATGTGTTTAGTTTCGCTTTGTGAACAATGGAAACCGCTTCAAACCACTGAACACAAAAGCCCGGGTAACCCCGGGCTTTTGCTGTATAAAGAAAAAGCGCGACCGTGGTCGCGCTTTGGTTATGTTCTTCGCATAAACGGATACCAAATGAACAGTCTCGGTGTCTTTGCGTAGTATGCTTCAGCTTCTGCACCAAATCTAGCCAGCGTCTCTTTTTCCTGTGACCAACCAGCTATTACCATACAGGCCATAAAAGCAGTCTGTCCTGCAAAGAATAACAAATCATTTGATGCAGGTTTTGGTAACCATAGATCTAAATTCATAAGAAATAAACCTGTGTACATAGGATGGCGAGTGTATTCAAACACACCATTTGTGATCAGGTTTGGCGGACCACGTCTTCTCATGTAGAGAATAAACAAGTAGTAGCTAAATAGTAAAAGTCCAGCGTGCGACGGCCACAGCCACACAGATGTCCAGGGCTCGCTTATAAGATGCCTGTAGCGCATATGTTGCCAACCGTATAGGGCCAGCATGGTTATCTGCGGAATAGCTCCCCAGAGCATTATCCTCAACGCTTTTTTACGAGGTTCCATTTACGACTCTCCTTCTTGTGACATATAACTACAAGCAATCAAAAAAGTAAAGACATAGAAGAAGTCTCCCAGAGGGAGACTTCTTCTTACTTTGATATCTAAACGGGAAATATTGAGTGCTCGGCGAGACGCGCTAGTATTTTGAGTCGAGTGCTACGGATAGTAGAGCGAGATTCGAAATGCGAAGCGCAACGAAGCCGAGTGCCAATATTTATCGTTTACTCCAGGCTGGGGCTTTGCGGGCTTTTCTAAGTCCAAACTTCTTTCGTTCAACAGAACGTGGGTCTCGTTTGAGGAATCCAAGTAGCTTCAGTGGAGAACGGCGATCTGCTTTTTCCTTCACGAGGGCACGAGCAATACCAAGACGGATGGCTTCAGCTTGTGATGAGATACCGCCGCCACTTACGTGTGCAGTGATGGTGTAGTCCTCAATACCGGCGTCTTTGGTCTCGAGTACAGACTGCACGTCCTTTACGAGCGCCAGGTGCGGGAAGTAGTCTGTGAGTGACTTCTCGTTAACTACGATAGTAGTTTCCTTGGCCGGTGTGAGACGAACCCGAGCGGTCGCAGTCTTGCGACGTCCGATTCCCTCTACGTAGACTGATGTTTTTGCTGCCATACGCTTATTCGGTAATTACTAATTTGTGTAAAAGGGGCTTCTTGTGCTTGTTGGTTGGGAGCATACCAGCGATTGAACGCTTGAGTACTTCAGCATATCCAAGACGCTTGCCGAGGTGATCGAGAGTCTCAGTCTTGCGTCCTCCTGGCCAGCCAGAAAAAGACTGGTAGATTTCTGTGCTCTTCTTTTCTGAAATATCCATCTTGCTGGCATTCGTGATTTCGACAGTCACTTCCTCCATGATGTGGCGCGCGTACTGCGGGTTGTTCTTACCAAGAAGAGCCGCTGACGCTTCTGTGGCGACTTTCCCAAGACGCTTACCAGCGGCATCGATTTTGTGGATTTTAGTTGAGCTTGCCCCGTTAGAGACATCAGCTTTATTTGTAGTAGTATTTGTCATATGTTTGGTTTTTCCGTCAGGGTCTCTAACGGGGTGAATTTCCTTGATTTGTCTTATTCAACGAATGATATAATGGCCTCTTCTCGACCAGGAGAGGTGTGTCCAAGCTTCACGATACGAGTGTAGCCACCATTACGCTCTTTAAAACGTGGAGCAATATCAGTGAATAGCTTCTTGATAGTAATGTCTTGCGGTTCACCTAGGCGTGAAGACACGAGGCGGCGCGAAGCCACTGTATCTGCCTTTGCGTGAGTGATGAGACGCTCAATACGAGGTTGTAGCTCCTTTGCTTTAGCGAAAGTAGTCTTGATTTGGCCATCACGAATGAGGGACACAGCTAAACCACGGATCAGTGCTGTACGCTGACTGCGAGGTCGATTCAGTGTTCGGTTTTTGTTTGCGTGTCTCATAAGTGATTATTGTTCAAGGTGAAGGCTGTACTGTGAGAGCATTTCGACAATTTCTTCAAGTCCTTTCGGGCCAATGCCGTCGAGCGCTAGAATATCATCTTTTTTCTTTCGCACAAGCCCTCCGATGGTTCGGATAGAGGCTGTTTCAAGTGCCTGTAGGGTACGGCTAGTAAGGTCTAGGGTTTCGATGCGGGTCTTGAGGACCTCTTGGTTTGGTTCTTCTTTCTTAACTTCACTCACTGGCGCTACTGGAGCTGAGGCAGGGTGAGTGTGCTCTTCTTGGAATCCGATTACCGCCTTAAGTTGGTGGATCATGATTTCGATAGATTTTTCAAGTGCTTCGCGTGCAGAGTAGGTACCGTCAGTCTCGAGGGTGATGCGCAGACGGTTGTAGTCTGTTCGGTCACCAACACGCATGTTCTCTACTTCGTAGTTCGCGCGGCGGATTGGAGTGAACACTGCGTCCATGGCGATAGCACCAATTTCCATCTTGTCCTTCATGTGAACTTCGCGTGGGACGTAGCCAAGGCCCTTCTCGATACGCATTTCCATTTCGAGCTTTGTTCCTTTGCTGGTGATTTCGCAGATTGGTTGCTCTGGGTTGAGGATTTCAACTTGACTTGGGACAGTGATGTCGCCGGCTGTTACTACTCCAATGCCATTCTTCCTCAGAGTGATAGTGATTGGTTCGTCGCTGTGAAGAGCTAGTCTGATGCGCCGGAGGTTGAGAAGAATCATGATGACGTCTTCCTTAACACCGTCGATTGCTGAGAACTCGTGCTCAACACCGTCGATTTTTACTTGAGTGATAGCCGCTCCAGGTAGTGATGAGAGGATGATGCGGCGGAGTGAGTTGCCGAGAGTGTGACCGTAGCCAGGGTAAAGACCGTCGATTTCAAAAGTACCGCGGTTGTTTTCCTCTGATACTACTCGAGGCTTTGAGGGGAGTGTTACGTTTGTTTCCAACATATTGTTATGAACTAAGTTTATTAATCCTCTAGTGATTATCGACTGTAGAATTCCATCACTTGCTCTGGGTCAAATAGAGTTTCTGTCGGATTATACTGCGGGGCTCCCTTAACTACTCCTTCAAGCTTCTTTGCATCAAATGATAGCCAGGCTGGCACTGATACTGGTTCGTGCTTCTCTGCGATCTCGGCATACATAACGCTCGATTTACTTCCCTCTCGGATAGTAATGATGTCTCCAAGGCGGACCTTGTGTGACGGCACGTTAAGACGCTTGCCGTTTACTACGATGTGGCCGTGAGAGACCATTTGTCGTGAGAACTGACGTGTCTTAGCTAGACCAAGTCGGTAAACCACGTTATCAAGACGGGTTTCAAGACGGTCCATGAGGACAGCAATCGGTTGGTGGCCTTTCTTCGCGATTGATTCGTCTACATAACGGCGAAGTTGACTCTCGGTAATGCCGTATGAGAAACGCATCTTCTGCTTTTCTATGAGTTGCTTTTTGTAGTCACTGGCTTGACCAGGACGGCGGTTTGACCGCTTGCTGTTGTTTGCGCTACGAGCTACCGAAAGTTCGAACTTTGGACCTTGTGTCTTTTCGAAGATTGGTGCGCCAAGACGCTTAGCAATTTTAAATTTTGGACCGATTTTCATACACTAAAGACTATACGCGACGTGGCTTAGGAGCACGTGGGCCATTAAATGGAACTGGAGTCATGTCAGTAATACTAGTGATACCAATTCCCTTTCCAGAGAAACCGCGCAGGGCTGATTCACGACCAGCGCCAACACCACGGACAACAACAGCGGCTTCTTTCATCCCCATTTGTTGTGCCTTTTCACCAATAATTTCACCAACCTTAGCAGCGGCAAAGGGAGTACTCTTTCGAGAACCCTTGAATCCTAGTGCGCCACTTGAAGCAGACATCACAGCATTCCCCTTAGTGTCACAGAGTGTGAGGAGAGTGTTGTTGAATGTAGCCAAGATATTAAGCTTGCCGTTAGCTAGCTTACGCTTTGGAATACGGTTAAGCGCACGTGACGTTCCCGCCACATCCGATCCTCCGCTTTTTTTCATGATACGTTTCTTACCCATATGTCGTTACGAAATACATTTACTAATAATAATTTTTAAGTCTTTTCGAGCTTACGACGTCCACTTCCCATAGTTTTCTTCGCTCCCTTGAGGGTACGTGAGTTGGTTTTGGTTCGTTGTCCTCGCGCAGGAAGGCGCTTGGTATGACGGGTACCACGGTAAGAGCCGATGTCCTTGAGTCGCTTTACATTGGCCGAAATTTCGCGTTTAAGTTCTCCTTCGATACGGAATGCTTCCACCTTTTCGCGGATAGCGTTCTCTTCATCAGTTGATAGATCGGTAGGTTTCTTAGTGTGGGCGATTTTAAGGTCATCCAAGATTGACTTGGAGCGAGATAGACCGACTCCGTATACGGCTGTAAGCGCGTACGGCAGCTGCTTTGTGTCTGGAATTGTTATACCTGATATTCTCATATTGATTCTCTTTATCCTTGACGTTGTTTATGTCGAGGCTTCTTCTTGTTGATCACATAGACAACACCGCGACGCTTCACGATGACGTCATCTGGACTCATTTTTTTTACTGATGATCGTACTTTCATAATAATTACTTAAACGCGTTTTGCGATACGGGCTTTTCCCCCGTATGGATCCATGACCATCCCCACTTTGTCACCCACCAGAACGCGAATTCTAAACTTCCGCATCCGGCCTGATAAATAAGCTAGAATGAGTCCGTCTGACTCTTCTGTCTTGACACGAAAAAGAGCATTGGGAAGTGCTTCTTCAACAGTCCCATATGTTAGCTCGTCCTTGACATCTGTAGTCTCTTGATCCATTAAACGTGGCTGAGTCTAACAAAAATGTAAGAAAACGTCAACTGAGTTACCCTCAGGTGGTTCTGTCAAGCTCAGGTTGCTGTTACTGTGCGTCCTTAAGTTCTTCAATAACGATGATTTCTTCAGGATCTTCAGGGAATGAACGTTTCCAAAATGGAGTAACACTTACATTTCCGCTTTCAATACCAGCGTGGACTGAGAGCGCGTTGTTCAGGGCTGTCTTTGGTAGGCCAGCTAGGTCCTTTGTAAGTTTCTTCGAATCATATTCCCAAATAAGTAAAGGCTTTCCACTGAGTTTAAAGCGTAAAGATGGCTCGTTAGCGATTACTGAAGCGCTGGTGGTACCGCTAACGTAACTAAAGGTAAGGGCTTCAGGCTTGTCGACACGAACTGTGCCTCCGCTATAAGTGGCTACAGCTTCCTTAGCTAAGTATGTTCCAAAGTCATCAGCTTTAAAAAGAGGTATCTGAAGCACAGCTTGCTCTTTGATGGTTACCAAATCATTGCCGTACTGTACGGCTGGAAGTTGGTTATAGG
>JAYVBM010000079.1:0-5436 GCA_043750495.1 Minisyncoccota bacterium
TGGTGAAGTTACCAGCGTGACCATCGGTATCAGCAAAGCTTTGAAAGGTAGTGCCACCCACAACTATTGATTCCCGCATGACGTCGCCCGAAGCGGCGGCGATGGCTGCCGCTTCTTTTTTTGTAAGAGTACTTGCTTTGCGCATTGGTCTGACTTGGGCGCGCCACAGGGCTTCATCAACATAAATATTTCCCAGACCAGCGATAAAGGATTGGTCGAGTAGAACGGCTTTTATGGGGGACTGTCGTCTGCGGACGTGGGTGACAAACCACTCCACATCAAAATCTGGATCGATTGGTTCTGGGCCGAAGCCTTGGCGGGCTTCGGCCACGTCTTTAGCGCTTACAAGTTTGGTGTACCCAAACAAGCGCATGTCGTTAAAGAAAAGAATGGTGCCGTCAGTGAAATGAAAAGCTACGCGAGTGTGCTTTGTGGGTAGTTTGGTGTCGGCTACGGTCATCGAGTGTCCGCCGCCGGCAACCTCACCTCTTTTATCAACAAAGAAAAACTGTCCCGTCATCTTAAGATGCGCCAGAAGAAATAAGTTGTTTTCGTCAACAAAAGAGAAAATCATGAGTTTACCCACCCGGTCAATATCAGCTATTTGTTTGCCCTTTAGCTTCTTGGCAAATTGGCGATTGTGTTCAACTGCTTTCATATGAAAAATCTCGACCGAATCGACAATCTTTCCAAGTATCTTGTGTTTGAGTTGGAGACGCACGGTCTCAACTTCTGGAAGCTCTGGCATACTTACTCTTTGGGTTGTAATAATTCTTCGTGGATTTCCATATGGCAGTTTGCACAAACTAAAATACATTTATCTAGTTCAGCTTTTGTTTTTTCCCACGACCTGGTGAGACCTTCTGCCGATAGTCCAAAATCTTTTTTACTAGGATCTTTGTGGTGAAAGGAAAGTGCCCGATTACACTTTTTATAGCCACAGATCTGACATTGACCGCCGCCATACTCGATTGCCATTAAACGCACTTTTTTCCTACGTTTAGCCACGGCTGCCTTATTGTACTCAGCTCGATCAGCGTACGTTCTTTTTTCTCTTCTAATTATTGGCATACTCTATAAAAGTATACCACGCACATTGAATAGGACATGTTGAAATTAAAGAAAAAAAATGTACAATGGTGCGACTTACGAAAGTAAGCACATTCCGCGATAGCTCAGCGGTAGAGCAACCGGCTGTAACATAGAACAATGTTCAAAATAGCAGCCTTATCGAGAAATCGGTATTGAAAATGAGGTGAATTGCTGGAACCCCTAACGTACGAGTAATTGTGACGAGGGCAATCAGCAGCCAAGCTTTGGAGTAACTATCCATTGAAGGTTCAGAGACTATCCCGTCAGGGAGTAGGTCCAATGCAAATATGCATCGGCCCGAAGCGCCTCACATCCACAGTCGCAAGACCGGATGATGATATAGTCCATCCTAGAAAGTAACTTCTAGACAAGATGTAACCGGTTGGCCGTAGGTTCGAATCCTACTCGCGGAGCACATAAATGCTTTATACCATTTCAAAAAAATTAATATACAACTAATTATGACACGAATAATTGCATTAAGTCCCAAAAAGAACACCTCTAAGCGCCCATATAAATCACCAAAGCGTTTAGCAGTAAAGCAGGAAATGCTTGCAAAAAAGGCTGGTAAAAGAGGGAAGAAGTAGGCCAAATAGGGCGAGCATCTAACAAAAAGCGCCCCAGGCGTTTTTTTGTTATTAAATAATGAAAGCCAGCTCTGCGCGCGATGTGCGGGCAGAGCTGGAGTTTGGTGTTAGTGCACCGTGCGTTTTGTCTTTTTGAGAACACCCTCAGCAACGAGGGCTGGGATGTTAATCGAGAAGGGTAGGCCGAGATGGTCAGTTTGCACCATCTTCTGTTCCCGATAGCGAAGCCGGAGCTCGCTGCGGTGTAGCGTCGCGTCTTTAATCGGGACGATCCCATCCCGGATTGCTACGATGACCGTAAGCGGCGTTGTGGTAGGGAGATGGCAACGAGTTCCCATTTCCGCTGCCAAAGCGTCCATGTGAAAGATATCTGCCAAGGCGGGCAGTTGGCGTTTGCCGATCGGCGTACCGAGGGTAACTATGCTACGAACGAGGTCTGGCGCTTCGTCCGCTAGGTGGCAGGCAAATCGGCCGCCCATGCTGTGACCAACGAGCGCAACCGATTGTCCAGTTTTTTCCGCAATGGAACGGAGTTTGGTCAAAAGATGATCGGCATGTTTCTTGAAGTCGCCAGAATTCCGGATGCCCGAGCGGTAGGTGCGAAAATCGCGTTGCCGCAATCGCATGCGCAACACATCGAGCGACCAATCACTGCCGCCGAAGCCCGGAATAAACAGGATTGGCTGGTTGTGACCTTCGTCCGAAGGTTCACCCTTAGAGTGAAATGGGGCGGGCCAAAGCGCGCCAGTAAGCATTGCTCCCAAAAGTTCTCGGGAGGCTCCAAACATTTCATGCATCAGACGTCTCCTCTCAATTTTTATCAAATAACAAGCTTACTTAATAGTAGTTCTCTTCAGGGGTGTACGCTATGGGTAAGTGTGTACAGAAAATAGAACGGCCGCAGAGGGGCTTCGGCCGTTTTGTTAACTCAAGGAAGCGACAGCTTTTTTGTCTTACGGAATAATGTTTCGTCTCTGCGATTCCCATAGTAAATCAAAAATTTGTTTGAGAAGGGTTGAGAACTCCTTGCTCTCAACTACCAGTACTTGGGTGGCACCATGAAGAAATATTTTTGTGTATAGAGGAGCTATTTCAATCGAGGCTTCCGGCAAGTAGCTGTTCCGCGGTAGGGTGATGACTTGTTGGTTTGCTATCTTCTCATTGGCTCGGAATTTTTCTAAAGATTCATCGTCCGGAGCAAAAGCCTTGGTCGCGGTTTGTTGCTCCGCCAAGGCGCTCACATGGTCGTAGTATATTTGAGGCACCTTGCTACCTTTTTGTGAGATACCATAAAACGCATACATCTCTTGGCCGGACAACTCCTCGCGACGATATTCGAGTGCGGCAGGAATTTCGTTTACTCCTTCAAACAAGTGAGTTGAAGCTTTTTTCTTTTGATACTTCGCTGAGAGAAGAGACAAAGCTCGTCTGGCTTCTATCAACTTATTTTCTTGTTCAAAGATAAATTCCTCAGGGTCTTTAGCGGTGTACAGCTGGTTTTTTAGGTGAGGAACTTTGTTCACTAGTCCTTTGTGTCGAAGTTCTTCAAGTACCAGATATACGGTCGGTCTTTTTAATCCAGACTGCTTGGCAATAGCATAGGCTGTGCCCTTGCCAATTTCGACCAAGGCAATATAAATACGGGCTTCTTTCTCGGCCAGTCCAGACTTCATAAGTTGTCTCACTATATTATTCATTTGCTCATATAGTCACAAAAACTGACTACTTTGTAAAGGGCATTAGAAAAGTCTTAATTATAAGACTATTATAACTCTCGAACTTAACCTAGTTCGTATGCTACGTATTCGGTTGTTACTCTGTCGCTAGAAGTACCTTGAAAGGAGAAGTTCCATGCCTAAGGTGTCACACAACTTCGACGAAATCTACAGTGAGCTATATGATCCACTCGGGACAGGAGTGGTCATCGCTAAAGCTTGTATTGATGAGGTGAGCGTTGCTGGCATTAAGGATGAGCTTGATGCCAACCGGCGAAACTTCGTACCCAGGCCCTACAACTACGGCACGACAGTGCAAGGACTATCGTCATGGGACTTTGAACGAGCCGTGATGGATAACTGTACGCATCTGGCACAACTTAATAACTTTTATGAATCAATGTCACGCGAGTTGCACAACCGTATGAGTACCGCGTTCTACTTTGATGATGTGAAGGTGAATGCCAGTTATTACCCAGCTGGTTCGGTTGGTATTGGACCACACCGAGATAATACTTTCTCGGTGAACTTTATCACGATTTTTGTCATCTCTGGTTGCAATGCGTTTTTCACTGCTCGTGACAAAGATGCTTTGAGTGAAGTCGCGTACGAAGTAGTTCCTGGTGACTGTGTACTCATGCGCGGTCCCCGAAGCGTGCAGGAAAAGAACCTACGACCAATACACTACGTCAAACGCATCGAGGCAGACAGACACATTGTCACGTTTCGAGAAGTGAATCGTGGACTACTTGAACGCACTAAAAACATCTACAATCTGTAGCAGAGAGGGAGCCCCGTGATGTCGAAAAGTTATCTAGAGATTTGCGACCTCGCGCTGATGTGTCAGCTGGGAGTCTCAACGGATGAACGTACCTTTCCGCAAAAGGTCTTTGTGTCGCTGCGCATCAATGCCGACTACACCGCTAGCGAAGTGAGTGACAACCTTAGCGATACCATCGACTACAAAGACATCGTGGTGAGCTTGCGCGAGTTGACTGAAACAAAAAAGTTTCGTCTGATCGAAACGCTGGCCCGGAGTATCCGAGACCATGTACTAGCTGTTAGTGTCGCCACTGGTGTGGAGGTGAAGGTGCGTAAGCCAAACGTTCTTATGGAAGCCGGCGCAGTTTCGTACAACTTGATTGCGTAGCGTGAACCTTTCTCTAAAACCGTCTGAGGGATGTAGTTCTCTCAGACGGTTTTGTTATGCTTACAGCTCCGCTGTTGCGCAGCAAACATACACGTTAGAAAGGGTAAGTTGAATGGCTGTTAGTTTTCTTGATCAAGACCAGTGTTCAAGATTTATTCTTAAACCATCGCTCATTTTTGACGCGGGCATAGGTTGCTTTGTCGAAAATGAAATCAAACGAAGTGAACAATTACTGCCTGAATATCAGGAGTTGTTTCGGCGGTTAACAGGTGATGTTATTCCCGATCCCTATCTGAAGTACTGTATGTTGGGAAAGGACGGGCTTTACCTTTGTCCAGAGTCGTTTCTCAAAATGGGAGTATTCTGGTACATCAAGCATAGTCGTACTCCAAACTGTGAGTTTCATAAGAGAAAGCTTCGTGCCGTCGTTGATCTGATTCCTAGTACGGAGCTGACTCTCTATTACGCTGACCTGCTTTCTCATCCCAAGAACCTGCTTTGGTGCAAAGCCTGGGATATTGACTGGGCCCGGCATGATCCGGTATCTGTCAGCAAGTATCTACGCACGCCTTGACATATTAGTACTAATGAAGTAGAAATATTGTGGACCAAAAGAGGAGTTCCATATAATGTTTAGAATTGAGTTTCTGGGTGTCGGTAACGCCTTCACTAAGCCGCTTGACGGCAATATGAACAATTGTGATTGGCAGTCCAACTTGCTTGTCATAGCTGAAGGTGGCAAAAAACTGATGCTTGATTGCGGCTCCTATGTGCCGCTTGCAATGATGCAGGCAGGGCTAGACGAAGCCGATATTGACGCCGTGTACATTTCTCATGTGCACGCTGACCACGTCGGCGGCTTGGAGTGGCTGGGTTTCTCCACCTACTTCAA
>JAYVBM010000080.1:0-21318 GCA_043750495.1 Minisyncoccota bacterium
CGCCTCGATCAATATCAACGGAACGGTTGGTGCCACTACGCCAAGTACTGGTGTCTTCACCACCGCCACCACCACCAACCTAGTCGTCAACGGGGAACGCTTCACTGACCTCACTGGCACCGGTCTCACCTTTAGTGCCAACACCCTCACCGCCTCCCTCGGTACCGACATCACCGCCGCTGAGATTGCCAACGGCGACCACGGCTTCTTTACATACACCACCGGCGTAGCAGCTCTTGATACCAATGGCCTTACCAGTGCCAATCTTTCTGGGGCACTTACTAATGAGACGGGAACGGGAGTATCAGTTTTCTCTATCTCACCAGCCATCACAGGCACTCTCGATGTGGAAGCGAGCGATTTCTCTGGCACCATGACCATGAGTGGTAGCGCTGCCAACATTGCGCTTGGTTCCAATTATCTTTCCGGCGATGGTGGAGACGAGGGCGTGTTTGTAAACAGTACTGGTTATGTAGGTATTGGCACGTCAACCCCGGGCTATAGACTCACTGTTAATGATTCAAGTAACGGCTTCACCGCTATCGGGTTAACAAATGCAAATGCTAATGCCGCAAGTAGAAATTGGGCGTTTGTAACCAATATGTATACCTTTGGAGACTTTGCTATTAATCGATCAAACAACCTTTACGGCGATCCTATTTACGCAGGAAGCACCCCTTTCTATATAAGCCCAACCGGAAATATTGGTCTTGGTACTTCAACACCAAACCAAAAACTTTCTATCTTCAACAGCGCCGCCGACTCCGCTATAGAATTCTCCTCACTCACGGGCTCGCCATACAAATGGACCGCCGGTATCGACTACTCCGACGCTGGTAAGTTCAAGATCTCATCGTCCTCAGCACTTGGGACCAACGATCGGTTTGTTATAAATGGTAATGGTAATGTCGGCATCAACAACAGCAGTCCATTAGCAAAACTCGATGTTGTAAATGATTTAGCGAGTCGAAAAGGATTGTTAGTGAAAGGCGCGGCTTCTCAAGTGGATAGTTTCTTTGAAGTGCAAGATAGTACAGGCACCGGATTTTTAAAAGTGAACGGCACGAGTAGCGCCAGCACATTTTCTGTCTATCGATCTACTACTGGCAGTACGTGGGATAAAGCGGCAGTGTTTGGACAAACTGATGTAAATACTACCGACGGCTATCGCCATAGCGGAGTATCAGGTCTCTTATATTTGGGTGCCAACAACACTGGTGATGGCGGGTTCATGCCGGCGGGTGTGCGTGGTGTGGCCGGTCCCTATGGCGCTAGTAGTGTGGCTGGCGTGGCTGGCGTGTATGCTCAAACACTAGCGATTGTCGGCACTACCACTAATGCCTATGGAGTATTTGTCGCATCACCATTTACTTCTACCGGAGTAATGACTAATAACTACGGCACATATATTGCTTCTCAAACCACTACCGGTGTCGGCACTTCCTGGGGACTTTATCAGGCAAGTTCCGGCGATAAAAATTACTTTGCAGGCAATGTCGGTATCGGTGATACTACACCGTCGTCGCTCTTTACAGTCGGTAACGGTGACCTCTTCACTATCAATACTTCCGGTGTTATTACCTCAAGCAACAACATTACTCCAAACAGCGTGAAGTCGGCCGGTCAAACCGACGAGTACTGTCTCACCTATGAATCTACGGGCACGACGTGGGAATGGCAGACGTGCGGTGGCGGCGGGATGGCGATCGGCGGCGCAGTTACTAGTGGCACCACTGGCTCGGTACTCTTTGTCGATGGCGGCAATCTCGCGCAAGACAATGCCGAATTCTTTTTCAATAATACAACTAATCGACTTGGTATTGGTACCACTACGCCAAATTACAAACTCACTGTTCAAGGTGACATAAACCTTTCCTCAGCCACCGGCGCCATCTACTTTGACGATACTAAATATATCTATGCGTCTTCAACAAACGACTCTATTGTGTTCGGAGAGAGCGCAGGCGCAGCTCTTACTACGACCGGTTTTAATAACATAGCTATCGGCTTCCAAGCGCTGCAAATCGCCACTACCACTGATGATACGGTGGCGATTGGGTATCAGGCATTGGCATCATTACGAAATTCCGGTCAGAGCGTAAACAACACAGCCATCGGACATAGAGTGCTTACGGCCACCACCTACGGCGGGAATAATACTGGCGTCGGATTTCAAGTCCTCGATGCAAATACCACAGGCGCTTACAATATCGGTATGGGTAGTCATTCCCTTGGTGCAAACACGACGGGTCAATTTAATGTGGCAATAGGTGCACTCACGACATTTTTCAACACCACTGGTTCGAATAATGTGTCTTTCGGTTACGCGGCGCTCTATACTGCCACCACTACAAGTAACACAACTGCTATAGGTTATCGAGCTCTCACTAACCTTATTACCTCAACTGCGAGCGTCGAAAATACAGCCATTGGCTACAATACTCTCGCAACAAACACTTACGGAGGTCGCAACACAGCGGTAGGGTTCGAAGCGCTCGACGCCAACACCACCGGCTCATATAACAGCGCGTTTGGCGATGGGGCGCTTGGTGGACTTACGATTGGATCTAACAACACTGCGCTTGGATATCAAGCATTATTAAATGCTACATCGTCCTCAAACAACACTGCAATCGGTTATCAGGCTTTTATATGCAATGGTTCAAGTTGTTCAGGTTCGGATAACACCGCAATTGGTTATATCGCTTTAGCAAATAATAGGACAGGTTCAGCCAACGTTGCAATAGGATATGGATCAATGAATAGCGGTACCAGCGGTTCAAATAATATTGCAATCGGATGGCAAGCTCTTTCGTCCAATAGTGGCTCAAACAATACTGCAATAGGCCATGCCGCACAAGCATCCGGTTCGGGTGGAAACAACACCACAATAGGATATCTTGCCTTGTCTAATGGATCCTATACTGCAGCAAATAACATCGCTTTAGGGTATCAAGCTGGAGATAATATAACATCAGGGGCAAATAATATTATAATTGGTTACAATATCGATGGAATTTCCGCCACTGCTGCTAACCGCCTCAACATAGGCAACCTGCTCTTTGGTACGGGCCTAGACGGTACGGGCACGACACTTTCCAGCGGCAATATTGGTATCGGTACCACCACCCCAAACCAAAAACTTACAATTCAAGGAAATATCAACCTCTCTTCCGCGACTGGCGCGATCTTCTTTGACGACACTAAGTACATTTATGCATCATCAACCAACGACAGCATTAGCTTTGGTGAAGGTGCTGGCGCTGCGCTAAATGGCACGGGAATTAATAATATAATGATTGGTTACCGAGCTGGAAGCGCTGCTACATCATCAGACAATAATACATTTATTGGGACACAAGCTGGAGAAAATATTACTAGCGGCGCCAGAAATGTGATGTTGGGCTATCTCTCAGGTAACAATAATACCTCCGGGACTGACAATGTTTTTCTAGGTACCCAATCTGGACAAGGTAACACTACCGGAACTAGGAATGTGTTTATTGGATATGAAGCAGCTTTGAACAATAGCACCGGCTTTAACAACACTTTTATTGGCACAGGAGCCGGTAGAACCAATACTTCGGGTTACCGCAATACTCATCTTGGAGAAGGGGCAGGTTACTTTAATCAGACTGGTGGAGGAAATGTTACCCTTGGATATTTTGCCGGTGAAGGTACAAGCGCAAATTCGTATGCGTCTTCAACACTGCTTGGGTATGGAACAGGGCTGGCGCTGACTTCAGGAAGTAAGAATATTATGCTCGGTTATCAAGTCGGGGATACAGTCACTACCGGCGCCAACAACATCATTATCGGCTACGATATTGACGCCATTTCAGCGACTGCCGCAAATCGCCTCAACATCGGCAACCTGCTCTTTGGTACCAGCCTCGATGGTACTGGCACCACACTTTCCAGTGGGAATATTGGCATCGGTACCACCACGCCGACGGCAAAGCTCGATGTGGTTAACTCAGGTGCAGTTATTGGAGCATTCCGTTCAACGGCCGCTACAGATACTCGTCTAGAGTTTTACCGCACTACCATCCGTGAAGGTTTACTGTCGTGGGACAATGACACGCTTACACTCGCTGCTGATAATGGCGGTAGCTTACGGCTAGCGGCAGGATCGGCCACAGTAGGAGCTGTCCTTAGTTCAGCGGGGAACTTCGGTATTGGCACCACTTCCCCGGCTCAGAAACTACACATTGAGGGTATCGGAGGGGGTAATATACGCATTCAACGAAACGACTCTACTCAAGGAAACGGTGTAATTCAGTTTACAGGTAGTGATGCTGTCGTTGATAGTGCGATTAGTTACAACGACGCAGTTGCCGGAGCATTGACTTTTGCTACTGCGGGAAGCTCGAACTACCGTATGACTATCACTTCTGCAGGCAACGTGGGTATCGGCACCACCACACCGGGATACAAGTTATCTGTCGTTGGTAGCGGTGGTGCTAATGACTATACTGGGCAGTTTGTCAGTGCGCTTAACAGTACCGCGCTCAGTCTTCAAAACACCGGTACAGGGGGTCTGACTTGGTCAATGGGGTCTGTTGGTAACATTGCAACGAGGCAAGGGAACTTTGAAATTGGACGACCAGGTGTAAGCATTCCGTTTACTATTACTTCTGCAGGCAACATCGGTATCGGTACCTCCACCCCCACCAGTCTCCTCCATATAAATAACGCCAGCGGTGTGGCCAATATGAGATTGACGGCTAACGCGGCTTCTGACGCCACAATATACTTCGGCGATGCCGCAAACACTAATATAGGAGCTATTGCATACGTCAATAGCAACGACTCCATGTTCTTCCAAACCAACGCCGTTGAGCGCATGCGCATTACCAGTGCCGGTAACGTCGGTATCGGCTCATCGACGCCAGCGACGACATTGTCCGTTACAGGCAGCGGATATATTACGAATGGTCTTGGAGTTGGCTTAGTTAATACTAGCGCCGGAACACTACGGACATCTGGAAATGCAACTATCGGAGGAATGCTTACAGTCAATACAGGGGGTACCGGTCCGGTGATAGCGGCTAACTTCAACAATACTGATAGTGGAGCAAACACATCAGAGTCGCGTATCACTTTCTCACAAGGTGGAGCTTATTATCAAGGAATCGCAGGAGCCTTTAACGGCAGTGCTCCATATTTGGGTTTTTCGGTAAACACGACAGCTAATACATGGTCTGAAAAGATGCGCCTTACCTCGGCAGGTAACCTCGGTATCGGCACCACAACTCCGATTTATCGTTTATCAACCTATGCTGATAGTGCCAGTAGTTACGCCGGTCAATTCTTTAATGACGGCAATAACGCTAACCGATGGGGCCTCAGAATTCAGGCCGGTCTTGATGATCAAACCGCCGCAGGGCCTTCAACTCTCATTAACTTTGCTGATGGTGACGGCACCACCGTCGGCTCCATCAGCTTCGGCTCCTCCGCCACTGCCTACAACACCACCTCAGACCTTCGCCTCAAGACCAACATCGTCGATACTGCAGTTGGAATTAATGAATTGATGCAAATCCAAGTCCGTGACTTCAATTGGAAGGCCGACGCAGACAAGAGCACACTCACGCACGGCTTCATTGCACAAGAACTGGCGATGATCTACCCACAGGCAGTGACCATCCCAAGAAACCAAAACGACATCTGGATGGTTGACTACTCCAAGCTGATGCCCCTAGTGATCGCTGGGGTACAGGATCAAAATGTCACCGTGACCGAACAAGGTGTCACCTTAGGATCGCTAGGTGAACAACTCCTCACCACCATCAAGAGTATTTCTGATCTTGAAGCGGCCGTCTCAAGTGGTCTTTCCGAAAATTACCGTACTGAGGACGAGACTATCGAAGCGGGCGAACTAGTGGCGCTCGATACCACCAATGACGCCACCATCAAGCGCGCCAGCTATGGTGACGACATCTTCGGAGTCATCTCAGAAAACGCTGGCATCATCCTCGGCGACGGCATGAGCTCAGCCAAGCCAGTGGCGCTTACCGGTCGGGTGAAGGTAAAGGTAAATGATGACGGGGGAGACATTGAGATTGGTGACGCTATCACTATTTCTACCGAAGAGGGAATTGGTACCAAGGCGACCACCACCACCCGCGTGATTGGTACCG
Organism: Minisyncoccota bacterium; assembly: GCA_043750495.1. Classification (GTDB taxonomy): domain Bacteria; phylum Patescibacteriota; class Minisyncoccia; order Phycocordibacterales; family UBA918; genus OLB19. The sequence goes on from JAYVBM010000080.1 coordinate 6,144, forward strand.
CGCTTGAAGCCACCAACAACGACACCGACGAGATACATATATATGTATCTCCTAGGATACACTACGCTTGGAACGAAACTGCTGCGGTGGCTAGCCTCTTTGCACCAATCGAAAACAACGCAGAAGATACGCTCTGGGGCCGCATTACAACGCTGGCTAACAACTTCGTCGATGGCGTACTCTCTGTGACCGGCATCAAGACCGACGAACTCTGTGTCGGGGATGTCTGTGTCGATGAGGCGACCTTCCTTCAGATTGTCGAGCAAGCCGGACAAACCAACAACTCTAACGGTAATAATGGCGGCGGGACACAGCCCGAACCACAAAATCCTGACCCAGAACCAAGCCCTGAGCCAACCGGAGACCCGGAACCACTGCCGGAAGTAGCCCCTGAACCCGAACCAGAACCACCAGTGGTTGGATCTGGGTCAGAACAGGGCAATGTAACACCAGAAACGCCTATGTAACCATCAAAAAAGACCGAAAGTTATGCACATAATGACCATAAAAAGGTCACAAGTGCAGGCTATATAACTGGTATTATTAATGAAGTACGATTTAGTAGAGTATAAAAAATATGAAAACACAAACATTAACACTTTTCGCGATTCACAATGGTATCCGCGCTGCCGCCGCAGCTGGACTCATTGTCTCGCTTCTTTTGGTAGGATTTTTCCTTGCTGAACCACAGATTGGTCATGGTAACGAAAACGTAGACTTCCGTATCCGTCAGACTATCACTGATGAAACTTCTTTCTTGGTAGATCCTTCAAACGTTACTATGGTAGGTAGTATCGCCGGTTTGACTGGTGGAAATGCTACCGGTTCGACACCGTTTGTCGTACGTTCCAACAACGCTAGTGGTTACTATGTTGAAATCGACTTCTTCGACAACGCAGGAGCTTATGCTATGCGGGGTGACGAAGACGGTGGCGCACAGCTCCGTGACTACGGTGGAGACGTGACAGGGCAACCGTCATTCAACTTTACCGCGAGTACTGCAGCACAGTTTGCTTACACAGTAAATTCTTCTACTACTCTAGATACCGATGGCTCATTCCTAAATAACGCTACTGTCTGCAACACTGGCTCAACACAAACCTTCGGTAAGTGTTGGAAGGCTCCAAGCACAACTGGTTTCCGTTTGGTCGCTCGTACCACGCCAGCCGCTAATGGAGCAACATCTACTCTTTACTTCAAAGTGAATGTCCCATCAGGCGCTGCACCACAGCCAACTGCTCAGACTTACACCGCTACAGCTACCTTGTCAGTATTCGTCCAATAAGTTACTCTGTAGTCACACTATGGCTACCTTGCGTGCATTCATAATTTTTACTCTCGCATTCACACCCCTTTTATCAGGGGTGTTTGCGCAATCGACTCCTACTTCAACAGAGTCTACTTCTACCACAACAACAGCGCCGCCTGAGTCGGACTCATCCTGGTTTCAACTCGAAAGAATTGAAGGGGACATAGACGTCGGAGACTTCGTTGTTGGTCCTGGTCGCGCAGAAATTGTAGTCTCACCGGGAGAGACTATCGTTCAAGAAATTACCGTAACCAACCGCATTAGCGAAGACCGCACGTTTAAACTCGACGTTGACGATATCACGGGTAGTGCCGACGGAAGTAGCGCGGTGGCTCTCACAGACGGCGCGCGCGGGCCTTACAGTATCCGAGACTACATATCATTTCCTGAGAACACCTTTACTCTTGGTCTAGGTGAGCGAGCCCGTATTCCAGTCAAGATTACAATCCCCGCTGACGCTGAGCCAGGCGGACTTTACGGTAGCGTCCTAATCTCAACCGAGCGAAGTACCCTAGAAGGAGGTGAGGCTTCGCGTTCTCCAGTCATTGCGCGTATTGGCTCACTCTTTTTTGTCACTATTCGTGGCGACGTAGAGCGCTCTGGTTCAGTCAAAGGTATCAGTACCGTTGATGGTAAGTGGTGGTACGAAGAAGGGCCAGTGAATCTTTCAATCTTGTATGAAAACACTGGTTCAGTCCACGTGAATCCGTACGGAGAACTCACTATCACCAACATGTTTGGCGAGCAGGTCGGCTTCGTCGAACTTGAACCTTGGTTTGTGCTTCCAAAGTCCCTGCGAAGTCGCGATGTCTTGTGGGACCGAGAGTTCCTCTTGGGACGTTACACTGTCACCGCCAAGATAAATCGTGGATATGACGATGTTATTGATGAGGTGACTACCACTTTCTGGGTTCTGCCGTGGAAGATTGTGCTCGGTGCATTCTTCATCATCTTCATTATTATATTCAGTATGCGAGCCTTCTTCCGAACGTTTGAGTTTAGTCGTAAGCCTAAGTAAAAAGAAACATGGCTTGGTGTCGAACTTTTATACCGTCCATTGTACTAGCGGCTTCATTCACTTTTTTGTTGATGCTGGGATTGCAACTTAGTTTTGCTGAGGTACGAAGCAGTACCAACTATCAACTTCAAAGTGATAGTATCAACTTTGGGGGCGGTCTTTCATCTTCTACTAACTACGTGCAAGAAAGCACCGGTGGTGAAGTTGGTATTGGTGATTCAGGTAGCACAAACTACCAACTAAGGGCAGGCTACCAGCAAATGCAAGAAGTATATATTGCACTCTCAACTCCCAGCGACGTGATACTATCGCCGTCGCTTGCCGGCCTTACTGGAGGAACCTCTAACGGCTCCACTACAGTGACTGTCACAACTGATAGTCCGGCTGGATACAGCTTGATTCTCAAGAGTCAAAATAATCCCGCCATGCAAAGTGGTGCCTATACCATTGCTGACTACAACGAAGGTGCCGACGCAGACTACTCGTTTGCTGTCACAGGTGGTATCGCGCACCTCGGGTTCTCACCGGCTGGCGTTGATATTACACAATTCTTTAAAGACAATGGTTCGTTGTGTGGCCTGGGCGCACTTGATACAAATCTGGCCTGCTGGGCCGGACTTTCAACCATCGGCAGTATTATTTCAGAGGGGGCCGGTTCTAACCATCCCGACGGCGCTACCACTTCCGTTAACTTCCGTGTCGGTATCGGGAGTGGAGCCAACGTTGTCACCGGTCTCTACATCGCGACCTCTACTTTGACCGCACTTCCGTTATAATATAGTCAATGCGTTTTCTTACTAGCTTTTTGCTCATTTGCATTGTCGCGACCGCACTTCCGGCGTCTGCCCAGCAAGATACGGGTGATTTCAATATCAGAATATTTGGCAGCGATGATAATGTAGCACCGACCACTCCGACACTCACGAGTGTTACGGCAATCTCACAAGATCAGATTGATCTAATGTGGACTACTGTCACTGATAACTTTCTTGTATCGGGATATGTTATTTCACGCGATGGGCTGCCGCTGGCGACCACCTCGCTCGCTACCTACTCTGATACGGGACTATCAGCCTCGACCACCTATACGTACTCGGTAAGAGCATTTGATCCGAGTTTTAATTATTCCTCATCATCAAATTTCCTATCGGCCACGACACCCGGTAACCAGGCGCCGCCAGCGGAACCTGATGGTGGCGGTAATCAATCCACAGCAACCCGCGTCATTCTAAACGAACTGAGGATTGAGAGCGGTGTCTCAACAACGTCATTTTTCATTGAGACCGCTAGGCCAGCGCGCTTTGAAGTGCGGTGGGGTAGAACGGGAGCGTATGAACTGGGATATGTGGTCAATGACCGATACGTGTCTTCGTACGAAACCACTATTACTGATCTCGAACCAGGCACGACCTACGAGTATGAGGTGGTAGGGTATACCCAACTTGGCAGAGCGTTCGTCCTTGAGCAGGGACAATTTACCACCCTTGGCATCAAAACTTTTCAAGCCCCAGCAAACGTGAATCGTTTTCAAGCAACTCGTGCTGGACTCGATGTGCAGCTTAGTTGGGACGTGCCAGTGAAGGATAAAATATCCTCTATCCGTATCTTGCGAAGTCATTTAGGATTTCCGGCACACCTCAATGACGGTGCTGTTGTCTATCAAGGTCGTGACACTTCTGTGGTAGACGAAGACATCCTGGCCAGGTATTCACCGGTGTACTATACAGCGTTTGTTATTGATGCTGCCGGCAACGTTTCTTCAGGGGCGGTAGCTGTTGTGTATGCAGCGACGGACACTGGTGACAGCGGCACTGACCCTGATTCACCGGGCGGTCTTAATCCACAGCGTCTACCGATTTCAACGGAGGACACGGCCTACGCTTCTACTTCACCAAACCTACCAGCTGGTACGCGCATGCCCGACGTGTCAGAGATTTTTGTAATCCAAAACGGGGTCAGAAAATCCTTCGCTGATCAGTTGCTTGCCTTGAGCTCTACCGACAGCTTTACACTTTCCATTCCTAAGAACGCAGTGTTTGATTCACTGAAAACCATAATTGTCACCCTGACTGACCCGACGGACACCACACAAACGTACTCTTTTTTGTTGCGACTTAACAAAGATAAGACTGCCTACGAGGGCGTGCTGTCGCCACTTATGGTCGAAGGAGTGTCGCGACTAACTATTGATATTTATGATTACCAGTCAGCGGTAGTGGGAACATACATTAAATCAGTCTCGTTTGCTGACATGACTAACGAGGAAGTGCTACCAATATTTCCCGACCTCCTTATCAAGAAAGGACTACCAATCTTAATGGTTGCAATACTTCCGCTTCTCTTTGCACTCTTTATCTTTTTCTTCTATCGTCGTCGGCAGCAGCGTTAGGGGTCTCCACTATCGTCGCTCAAGGATATGATTTAGACTCTGGTGAGGATAACGGATGATGGACTTCGGTCACATAACTAGTATAGTTATTTGAGTTATCTAAGTTTTTACATTTTATTATATGGCAAAAGTTGCAATCAATGGTTTTGGTAGAATCGGGCGGACGTTTTTTCGGTTGGCTTTCGGTCATCCTGATATTGAAATCGTGGCGGTCAACGATTTGGGCAGTATCGAAAATCTAGCTTACCTACTAACTTACGATTCAGTTTATGGACGCAGTCCGTTTTCCGTTGCGGTCGACGGCAAGGATTTGATAGTTGATGGCAAACGGATTACGTTTTGCCAAGAGAAAGAACCGACTGCTTTGCCCTGGGGGACTCTGGGTATTGACGTTGTTATGGAATCGACTGGTTTCTTTACCACCTACGTTGGTTCTAAAAAGCACCTTGATGCTGGTGCCAAAAAAGTGGTTATATCAGCTCCAGTGAGCGATAACCCATCAGACGCAGGAGTTACTGGAGCGACAGTGTTGATGGGAGTTAATGATGACAAACTCACGACATGCCAAATTACTTCAAACGCATCGTGTACCACCAACGCCACCAGTCCGCTAGTGGCAATCTTGAAAGAGGCAATCGGTATAGAGAAAGCGCTCCTTAATACTACTCACGCCTACACAGCGTCACAAACACTGGTTGACGGTCCAAGTAAAAAAGAATTCCGTGATGGCCGCGCTGCCGCGCTCAACATCATCCCGTCATCAACTGGCGCGGCCAAAGCCACCACCAAAGCCCATCCAGAACTCGCAGGTAAATTTGATGGTATCGCTATTCGTGTACCGGTACCAGTCGGCTCACTACTAGATCTCACTTTTGTATCTTCTCGCGACACTACCGTCGAAGAAGTTAATGCCGCTCTTGTCAAAGCGTCTACTGATCCACGCTGGAAAAATATCTTTACCGCCACCGACGAACCACTCGTGTCTTCAGACATCATCGGTTCTCGGATCGGCTCTATTGCTGACCTTTCATTCACTCGCGTGGTGGGCGGAAATTTGGTAAAGGTTTTTGCCTGGTACGATAACGAAACTAGTTACACGCAGACCTTGGTTGAGCACGTGGCCGCTGCTGCACGCGCCATTAAATAACATGAACTCTAGAACCACCATTCATCTCGCTACGGACCACGCTGGTTTTGAACGTAAAAACGATATAAAGGAGTGGCTGGAGAAAGAGGGGTATTCTGTAGTTGACCATGGAGCACTCCACCTAGACCCACTAGACGATTTTCCTGACTTTATTAGCATGGCCGCGGCTGCCGTTAGTAAAGAACCTAATACCAGTCGAGCAATTATCTTTGGTGGTTCTGGACAAGGTGAAGCCATGGTCGCCAACCGCTACCCTCATGTACGGGCGACTGTCTATTACGGTGGAGACGAATCCATCATTCAACTATCACGACAACATAATGACGCCAACGTACTCTCTATTGGCGCGCGCTTTGTCGATACCTCTACGACAGTGCGAGTAGTGGAGTCGTGGCTCGACGAGGCATCACTGACCGAAGAAAAGTATGAACGACGAAACAAAAAAATCGAACGTATAACTAAAACTATATAGTCCATGTCTCGTATTCCCCTAGTACCAGCTGTAATTCCAAGTAGTGAAGCAGAATTAATCGCGATGACAAAAGCGCTCTCTTTTTCACATGAATTTCACCTCGACGTAGTTGATGGGAAGTTCGTGCCGACTGTTTGTTGGCCGTTTGAACCAAAAGGCGTAGCAATAGCAGTCAAACCCCATACAGATAAATACACGCTTGAAGTTGATCTTATGGTCAGCAATCCAATTGGTGCCGCCAAGGAATGGATAAAAGCTGGTGCGGATATGTTGGTATTTCATATTGAGAGCGTGGACCTGGCTTCGTTTGTTGATTTTGTGCAGCATACCGATACCGCAGTCACAGTAGGAGTGAGTTTCAACGGAGCGACACCGATTGAAGCTTTGTTTCCATACGCAGCTCATGCCGACTACGTTCAGGTAATGGGCATCCATACGATTGGTTCGCAAGGTCAGCCGTTTGATGAGCGTACGTTTGATACTATAAAAAAAATAAGAGCAGAGTTCCCTCACTTACCGATCAGCGTCGATGGGTCTGTAAATAAAGATACGATTGCCCGGCTAGTAAAAGCTGGTGTCGATAGACTGATTGTTGGTTCAGCGATTGTAAAGCAGCAAAATCCAGCCGAAGCGTATGAAGAACTATGCGCTCTTGTGAATGAAGCATGATGAGTATTCGTCTTTGCTTGTTATAATATAGTACCTACGAAAATGGCACACTTCTTCATTGTCCTACACAAAATATTCCTCAATGTACAAATTGTACACCTCGTAATATTTTGCTTGTCCGCTTCGAATTGCACTCATTTGCGTATGTCCTATAATAGTAAATGATTATGAAGTACCTTACACCACACGAAGTGAGTGCGCTTGAGCTCACTGCCAATCACATCAGGCAAAGCATTATTGAAATGCTCACCGCTGCTGGCAGTGGTCATACTGCCGGTCCACTTGGCATGGCGGATATTTTTACTCTGCTTTATTTTGCGGTGTTAAAGCACGATCCTAAAAATCCCGACTGGGACGAACGTGATCGTCTAGTACTTTCAAACGGACATATTTGTCCGGTGTTGTACGCGACTCTGGCCTATGCCGGCTACTTTCCAATAGACGAACTTTTGACACTGCGCAAGTTTGGTTCAAGGTTACAAGGGCATCCACACCGAGAGTCATTACCGGGGCTTGAGACAAGCTCCGGCCCACTTGGTTCTGGCCTATCTCAGGCGGTCGGGATGGTGTTGGCTGAACGCATGAATAATCCCTATTCATCGAAGTATTTTTATTGTTTGTGTGGCGACGGGGAGCTTGATGAGGGGCAGATATGGGAAGCGGCGATGCTGGCAGGGAAGGAGAAACTTAATAATCTTATTGTTATTATTGACCGCAATGGTATTCAGATTGACGGCTACACAAAAGACGTAATGCCACTGGAACCACTCTCTGAAAAATTTGAATCATTTGGCTTTGATGTGCAGTCAGTAGATGGACACAATATGCGCGCCATGAACGACGCGATCGGTAAGGCTCAGTCAGTTTACGGACAGCCGTCTGTGATTATTGCCCATACGATTGCCGCCAAGGGTGTTGATGTATTTGAGCGAGACTTCCGTTGGCATGGTAATCCTCCCGGCAAAGGTCCAGAAGATCGCGTCCCACGTGACAAGCAAGTCGAAGTAGCGCTGCAAAAACTCCGCACACTGGAGGGCATAATTGAATCCCAAGACCACGCATAAGTAATATGTTTGCATCTCATCTACAACTGAATATTAAAGAAGGAAACAAGCCGGATAAAGTAGCTTCACGCAATGGCTTCGGTGAAGGCCTCCTTGAAGCCGGCAAGCGCGACGAGAACGTGGTGGCGCTTTGTTGCGACCTGACTGAATCCACCAAAACCGACGCCTTCGCCAAAGCCTTTCCCAAACGGTTCATACAAATAGGCATCGCCGAACAAAACATGGCCTCAGTCGGAGCCGGAATGTCAGCTATGGGCAAGATACCTTTTATAACTTCATACGCAGCATTTTCGCCGGGACGAAACTGGGAGCAGATTCGCACTACAATTGCGTATAACAACAGTAATGTAAAAATTGTCGGTTCGCATGCGGGCGTTACTGTCGGCCCTGACGGAGCTACTCATCAAATGACCGAAGACCTCGCCATCATGCGTGCCATGCCCAATATGATTGTGATTGCGCCGGCTGATGTGCACGAGGCCCGCAAGGCGACGCTGGCCGCTGCTAAGCACGAGGGCCCAATCTACTTCCGTCTCGGCCGCAGTGACACTCCCGTAGTTACCACACCAGAGTCACCATTTGAAATCGGCAAAGCCGTGCGTATGTATTCGCGTGATGAATCACTAGAAAAGAAAGTCGGTATAGTCGTCACTGGACTTTTGCTATATAACGCCCTGCAAGCCGCCCAAGAACTCCAAAAGGACGGAATAGGAGCGTCAGTACTTCACATGGCGACCATCAAGCCCCTTGATACGGAAGCCCTGGCCTCATTTGCCGCCGAGCACGACGTGTTCGTCACTGTCGAAGAGCACCAGATCATGGGCGGACTAGGAGGTGTTGTAGCGGAATACCTCTCGCAAACTAACCCAAAGAAAATCGCCATGATAGGCTTGCGCGACACCTTCGGCCAAACCGGCGACCCTGACGAACTCCTGGCCCACTACGGCATGGATGTTCCAGCTATCGTCGCAGCCGCCAAAAAACTCACCTAACTCGCAGCAACTCTCTAAAAAGGCAAAGGGTGGCCCTTTCTAACCCACGAAAAGGGCCACCCTTTCTCACTCTTTCTCTAAAGGGTGGTGTTTTTGGTATACTTTGTACTATGTCTGAAAAACCGCTTAGAGAAGCAGTTGCGCTCGTATTTCGGGAGTGTGAGAAGGTGTGGGCTTTTAAGCGCTCAATGTCTAAGACTGTCTACCAAGGATTATGGTCAATACCTTCGACATATATCCAGGCGGGGGAAAGTGTGACGGAGGCTGCGAATCGCCTCGCACAAAAGAAGTTGTGCCTGGAGAGCGTGACGCTCGCGCCGACTCCGCTTGGTGAATCTGGTGCGGTGGAGAAAGAAAAGATTTTTCTTTCTATGAAAGACTACGAAGTACTTTCTTATATTGGAACCATTACTTTTAATCCAGATGAGTATACCGAAAGAAAATTGGTTACTCCGCAAGAACTGCTAGAACTAGTAAGTGCGCAAGAAGCAGAAGATAAAGGCGAATGCACCAAGACGTTTTTGCGCTCTGAGGGTCTACTTTAGAAACACCGTCCAAAGGACGGTGTTTTGAATGGAGTGTTATTGCTTTTCGGTTTTCTCAAGAACTAGGTTGATAGCCTGCGGGTATAGAGTGTGTTCGCACTCTTTTACTCGCGCTTCAAGAGTCTCGATGGTGTCGCTTGGTAGGATTGGTACTGATTCGGCCATTATTACCGGACCATCATCGAACTCCGCGGTGACAAAGTGTATTGTGACTGCACTATCGGTGATCTCTTGGCGATGGTAGGCGTCCAGCACTGCTTCGTGGACAAATCGTCTATACATGTCGTCGCCGCCAAAACGGGGTAGTGGGCCGGGGTGAATATTGAGAACAGTCTGCGAATTAAAGCGAGTCGCACTGTCGAGCCCCTGCACTTGCTTGAGCCAACCAGATAGAACAAACAAATCAACTTGCGACTCCGTCACGAGTTGTCGGTATGAATCAGCCGAAAAGTTGTCCATAAAAAAGAACGGAATACTAAGGCTTTGTGCGAGTTGCTGTACACCGCCATGTTGATGGTTTGAGACAACCCCTATGACCTCAGCGTTTAAAAGACCAGTACGACTAGCTTGTACCAAGTTGGCAAAGCCAGACCCGCCGCCAGTCTTTGTGCCAGAGGCAAAAATAAGTATTTTTGATTTCATAAAGCACCTTTACGTGTCTTACCTAAGTATCCATAAAAACATGCCGCTGGCAATATTGCGAAGAGCCACTTTGCATTTGCCGTGAATCTTTAGTAATCTTCGACCGGAACTGAACCTTAATGTAAAGGAATACAAGATGAGCGTTACCTATGCCAGCACTGGTGTTAACTACGACCTGCTCGATCCATTCAAGCGAGCGGCGCAAAAGGCTGCGGCTGAAACGGCCGGCAACATACTTCGTCTTAATGGCGGAGAATTCAAAGAATTTACTCCCTCGAGGGGAGAGAGCGCGTTTCTGATTGAAGCAGCTAAAAGCTACTTTGCCCATGTCGAAGAAGGTCTTGGGACAAAAAGCTTGGTGGCTGACGCCATGTACGAACTCACCGGAAAGTCGTACTACGATCACATCGCGCAGTGCACTGTGGCGATGATCGTGAATGACATGGTGACAGTGGGAGCGTTGCCGCTTTCGGTTGCTATGCATTTGGCTGCGGGGTCTTCGGATTGGTTCAAAGATGAAAAGCGCACCAATGACCTCATTGTGGGCTGGAAGAATTCTTGCGACTTGGCTCGCTGTGTGTGGGGTGGAGGCGAAACGCCGACCCTAAAAGGGATCGTGATGCCAGACGCAGTCGTGCTATCGGGTTCGGCCATGGGTTTGGTGAAGCCTAAGGAACGTCTGATTGCCGGTCCGATTCAGCACGGTGATGCGATTGTTATCATTGAAAGTTCAGGTATTCATGCTAACGGACTCACTCTCGCAAGAAAAATTGCTGAGCGGAAAGACGGCTTTTTTCGAAGATTCGCACACTTATTTATGCCCGAGCGCTTCCCGAAGCAAGCTTTGTCAGATGGATATCTGACAAGACTATCCGACGGACGAACCTACGGAGAGGCACTACTTGACCCAACTCACATTTACGTCGGTCTTGTGGAGGATTGCTTTGAAGCTGGTGTGGACATTCACTATGCGATTAATGTTACCGGTCATGGTTGGCGCAAGTTTATGCGGGCAGTCGAGCCATTCACATACATTATCGACATACTGCCTACACAACAGCCCGTCTTCGACTTCATCCAAGAACGTGGACCGGTCAGTGACAGGGAAGCGTATAGCAACCTCAACATGGGTGCTGGCTACGCTCTTTACGTAGCAGAAACTGATACGGCAAAGGTTTGTACAGTCGCTAGTCATCTGGGCCTCAGAGCTTTTGTGGCTGGCCACATCGAGCGGGGTGAAAAGAAGGTCGTCATCAAACCGAAAGGTCTAGTCTACGAAGGCGAGACCTTGCAGGTACGCTAAACAATAATGGGCTCCCTAGGGAGCCCATTTTTTAATCGATCTTTGTCGCTACGTACTCTGCGGGTCGATTCGCTAGATATTCTTCGAGTTTCTCGCGGGAGAGGAGGCCGGCTTGAGCGCCGACGTACTGCACTACAGACATGGAGTTGATTGGTCCCCATGATAGGGCTACGTCTGGACTGAAGCCGAGAATAATCGCGGCGGTAAAGGTAGAAGCAAACGAGTCACCGGCACCGGTGCGGTCAACTGGCTCGGCCGGATCTGGGTACATTGGCATGTGCCACGCTTGGTCGTCTGCGTCGATGACGTAGGCACCGTTGGGTCCGTCAGTAATAACCGGCATCTTTGGTCCAAGTGCTCGTAGGCTACGGATAAGAGTCGGAACGTGTTGTTCAGACGTCTTCAAAATTTCTTGTGCTTCTTCTAGGTTACAGAAAAAGATTTCCGTGACCGCGTACAAATCTTTGAGTTCTTCAACACCAAGCTTGATTTGAAACGTCCCTGGCTGGAGGACGAGTTTTGTTTCGGGATGTTCAGTCACATACTTGGCTATTTCGTGATGGAAGGCGATACCGTGTTCACCGACAGATGAGAAGTAGATGTACTTTGGTGGGACAGGGAAGTCGGGTAGTGAGTATGGGTAAGTTTCGTGTTCAATAAGAATCGTACGTTCCGCGCCGTATCGGAGTACGTAGTGATAGTTGGTACGCTTGCCCTCGTGCTGCTTTACAAAATCAGTCGCAATCCCTTCTTGGCGAAGTGCGTCTAGACACTCCTTGCCGAACTTATCCTGTCCTATGTTAGTAACAAGCGCGGTCTCAAGCCCGAGTCGGTGCGCTGATACAGCGGCGTTTGGTGAGTTGCCAACCGCTGGCACTACGACCACCTCATCGTAGGGAATCTTACCGCCAAAGGGCATGTGCAGGGTTTTTTTGCCAGTATCGAGGTCAATCGAGACATCAGCCTGGTCTTTGTTAAGTTTGATAAAGGCATCCATAAGGATGTCGCCGATGGCAACAAAATCGTATTGGTGTGACATACCAAGAAGTATAGCAAGCCTACGGCGCTGTTTTGGCTAGTTCTCTGGAAAACTCGGTTTAAGAACGGCGGTTTTTACAGCTCGCTACAGCCTATTACGTAGTAAAGGTCTCTGCTCTGCATACAGAAAATATAGTCGTAAACTCCTTATTTTCCAGTAATATGCTAAGCGCCTGCGTGACCTAGTTTTTAGGGAGAGTTTACTCGACCATAAAAACGGAAACGCCCTTGTGGTGAAATTCACAATACTCGCACAGCTTCGCGTGCTCGTTTGTTCATTAATTGTTATGATAATGGGATGATTAGAAGATTGTTTGCCGTTTTACTGTGTCTCAGTTTCCTCGTACCGTATGTACCCACTGTACATGCAGAAACCGACGCCGAGCGCCGCGCACGCCTGGAGGCTGAATTGCAGAAGGTTGAAATGCAAATTGCGTCCCAGCAACAGCTGGTGGATGGTAAGCGCGGCGAGCGTCGTTCGCTGGAGCGCGACCTTTCAATTATTGAAGGAGAGGTAAAACAAATAAATCTCGGTATCCAAGCTCGTTCGCTAGCTATCGAACAGCTCTCTGACCAAATTGGTGAAAAAGAAATTGTCCTGTCCATCTTGGAAGAGCGAATGGCGAAGCAGGAGGATTCACTGGCTGACCTCGTACGCAAGTCGGCGGTTATGGACGACTACTCACTAGTTGAAGTCATGCTGAGTAAAAGGAATTTTTCTGATTTCTTTAGTGAGGTCGCAACGTTTCAGGATCTTAAAGAATCGCTCGGTGAATCACTCGAGATTCTGCATAACATCAAAGGCGATACCGCCGACCAAAAAGGCCAGCTTGAAGGTAAGCAGGAAACCGAAGCGGAAATGAAACGCATTCAAGAGTTGGAACACGAACGTGCTAAACATAAGGAAGGGCAAAAGGAAGAAATTCTAACAGTGACTAAAGGAGAAGAGAGTCAGTACCAATCACTCCTTGAGTCACAGCAGCGAACAGCTGCGCAGCTTCGTAACGCCCTCTTCCAACTGCTTGGAGGTGGAGGGGCGATTCCGTTCCCAGAAGCGGTACGGCTGGCCAAATATGCTGGGGGAGTAGCTGGCGTACCCGCCGAGACCATCCTGGCTATTCTCGAGCAAGAAACAAACATCGGTGCTAACCTTGGCAGTTGCCTTTTCACTGACCAAAGTAGTAGTAAGCCAGTAATGCACCCGACCCGTGACGAACCACCTTTCTTGGCACTATCGAGTATCCTTGGGTTCGATCCGTACACTCGCAAAGTGTCGTGTCCAATTTACCAAGGCGGTGAACGTGTCGGCTGGGGCGGAGCGATGGGTCCATCCCAATTCATACCTTCGACATGGGCATCCTACGGCGGACTCGTGCAATCAGGTAGTGGCTGGGTATATTCACAATCAAACGACCGGATCCGCGCTATCAACGGCGGTAGCGGCCCATCCAACCCGTTTAATAACCAAGACGCCTTTATCGCGACAGCCCTCCTCATGCGCGACAACGGAGCTGATGGCAGTAACGGCGGCGACCGCCTAGCAGCGCTGAGGTATTACTCAGGCTGGGGCGGGGCCTCAAATCCAGCCAACGCCTTTTATGGAGATCAGGTGATCAATCGTAAGGTACGCCTAGCAGAAGAGATCCAGATTTTGGGAGAGTAAAGCGCCACAAAAGAGCGATCTACTTCGTTGGACTGCAGAAAAAGTGCCTCAATGGACACCAAGTCCACCTCGGCGCTTTTTTCTTGTCTCCTTACAGGAGCAGTACACCTTGTCGATATTTATGTCGTAAACTCCAAAATAGCTGGCAAGGTCTTTCGCCAGTCTCCCAGACTGGCTCAATCTCGTATCTGACCTAGTTTTCAAGGAGTGGAACGACTATGAAAATGGAAATACCCCGGTGGTGCATCTCTTTTGGGGCGCTTTATGAGGAATGGAGCTTGCTGAAATACGATTATCTGCTATAGTTCTGCGCACAAAGAAGTAGGTGGTCTCACTTATCATATCCCTTTTGAGATTGCCGAAGTATTTGCAAATATGAAAAAAGATATTCATCCAAAGAATTACCGCATGGTAATTTTCCACGACAACACAAGCGGCGAGCGTGTGCTTGTTGGTTCGACTATTGATACTAAAACCACTGATAAGTGGACTGATGGTAAGGAGTACCCGATTACTCACGTAGATGTTACTAGTGCTTCTCATCCTTTCTATACTGGAAACGAAAAGAGTATGGATACGGCAGGTAGAGTTGAACGATTCAAGTCCCGAGCCTCAAAGGCGAAGAAGTAGGCCATCTACTTTGTCCGACTACGAAAAAAGACCCTCGCTGGACTCTTGTCCCACTCGGGTCTTTTTTCTTGTCGTCCGCGTATCTGACCCACTTCTTCGCCTTTGAGTAACATGCAGGAGAATTTTAGAATGCAAGGGTATACTTATTATATGAAGACTCTAAAGTTTGCGCCGGAATTGTGTGAGAAGATTTTGAGTGGCGAAAAAACTGCAACGTGGCGTCTGTTTGATGATAAGGATTTACAAGTCGGTGATGTGGTGGAGTTTGTGAGTAAACAAACGTCACTCGTTATT
>JAYVBM010000081.1:0-13365 GCA_043750495.1 Minisyncoccota bacterium
TATACATCAAAGAAGATGGAAAATACTTTGAACTCATGACTAAGATTGACGAAGACAATTAACACGCTCACGTACACTTATGCAAGTAGAAAAAGGACATCAACATCCAATTACTCAGATGGTTGCCGAAATAAATCAGATTTTTTCTGAGATTGGTTTCGTGTTTGCCGAAGGTCCTGAAGCCGAAACAGAAGTATACAACTTCGACAAGCTAAACGTCGCTAAAGACCACCCTTCGCGTGACATGCAAGACACCTTTTGGTTTAAGGGTAAGGACGTATCTGAGCCGATGGTGCTGCGCACTCACACTAGTCCTGTGCAAGCACGGTACATGGAAGCAAACGGACCACCAATTCGCATGATTGTGCCAGGCAAGGTATTTCGTAACGAAGCCACCGACGCAACCCACGAAGCCCAGTTCTATCAACTCGAAGGCCTTCATATCGACAAAGGGGTACATCTTGGACATCTCAAAGGAACTCTTGAATATTTCTTTTCAAAATTCTTCAGCGGGCGCACTGAAGTCCGGTTTCGTCCGAGTTTCTTTCCCTTTGTGGAGCCGGGGGTTGAGGTGGATATGAAGCTACTTGATGGTGACTCTAAACTTGCTGGGAAATGGATTGAAGTGATGGGTGCCGGGATGGTCCATCCCAACGTCCTTCGTAACTGCGGCATCGACCCAACTGTCTACTCCGGCTATGCTTTTGGCATCGGTGTAGATAGACTTGGCGTCATGCGTCACGGTATCGAAGATATTAGAGATTACTACACTGGCGACCTAAGGTTTGTAAATCAGTTTTAGAATTATGATTGTAATAACAGGAGCTAGCGACGGGCTCGGACTACAGGTCGCAAAACTATACAGAGAAGCTGGTAAGACAGTGGTAAATATATCTCGCAGAGAGTGCGAATACGCAGACACCAACATCTGTTTATCTTTGCGTGAAGGTGCTCAAATCGAAGAGGCAGTGAAAAGAGTTAAGGCTCTAGAAGAACCACTAGAAGTTTTTATTAACTGTATTGGAGTTTTTAATAATCAAAAGTTCGGCGAGATTACAGAGGAGGAAATAAAGCGCCTTATGTCTACAAATGTAAAAGCTCCTTTTCTTCTCACATCTGGTCTGATTGAACGAATAAAAAAAGATGGAACTGATATTCTCAATGTGCTATCAACTGCAGCTATTCGGGCGAAAGCTGACGAACCCCTTTACGTTGCTTCCAAGTGGGCAGAGCGCGGGTATACTTTAAGCCTTCAAGATGAATTACGTAAAACATCTTCACGGGTTATCAGTTTTTGTCCTGGAGGCATGAGGACAGATTTCTTTGATAAAGCCGACGTCTCCAACGATACCGGTACTTTTATGGATCCTGTAGAGATTGCAAAGACAATAAAATATATTCTCGACTTACCTAAAAGTATTGAAGTAAGTGAGATAATTCTCAATCGAAAATAAGTATGAAAGTCGTTCATAGTTGGTTAAAAGAT
Source organism: Minisyncoccota bacterium (assembly GCA_043750495.1). Classification (GTDB taxonomy): domain Bacteria; phylum Patescibacteriota; class Minisyncoccia; order Phycocordibacterales; family UBA918; genus OLB19. Next base: position 1,487 of record JAYVBM010000081.1, read on the forward strand.
TATTTAGGAGACAATTTACCACCGCCAGAAAAGGTGGAGGAGCTTTTGATATTTCATTCTTTTGAAGTTGATGGTGTCGAAGAAGTGGACGGAGAAGTGGTACTTGATGTCGACGTACTGCCCAACCGTTCAAGTGACTGTCTGTGTCACCGTGGCATCGCACGCGAACTCGCATCACTTTTAGGTACGGCACTCGTATATGATCCACTTCAAGAAAGGACCGAACTCGCCACCACCGATACCATTGCGGTAACTATCGAAAACCCCGAAGCTTGTCCGCGCTTTTCAGCATCATTGATTACCGGTATTGAAGTGAAGGATTCACCAGTCTGGCTGCAAAAACGACTGAAGGCACTTGGAGTACGTTCTATCAATAATATCGTCGATGCCACTAACTACGTCATGTACGCGCTTGGCGAACCGATGCATGCATACGATGCTGACCTCTTTGCGCAAGTAGATGGTAAGTGGAATTTTATGATCCGTGATGCTCGTGTCGGTGAGACCGTAAGTCTCTTGGCTGAAGGCGGTAAAGATGAAGATAGAATTGTGGAACTGACTGGCACTGAACTGCTTATTGTCGACGGTGCGACTGATACACCAATTGGTTTGGCAGGAGTTAAAGGTGGCCGCTATGCGGGTGTGCATTCAGGTACCAAAAACATCATCATTGAAGCGGCGCACTTTAACCCAACTATTACTCGCAAGACAGCACGCCGACTTGGTATCGTGATTGATGCGAGTAAGCGTTTTGAAAACGAACCATCACGTGAGCTTATTCAATACGCGCAGATAGAAATCACAAAACTCATAACCGACATTGCCGGAGGAACTTTTGAAGGCTGGGTTGACGAGTACAAAGAGACCAAAACGAATCCAGAAGTTGTTCTGCCAGTTATGCAGGCAAATGCGCTGTTGGGCCTTGTGCTGACACCCGTGGATATACAAAATATTCTTATGCGCATCGGCGCAACTATCGTGGCCACAACAGGGGATTCATTTGCGGTTGTCGGTCCCTTCGAGCGTACCGATCTCAATATCACCGAAGACTTCATTGAAGAAATCGGACGTATCCATGGTCTACACAATGTCGTCTCTGTCGCACCAGAAAAAATCTCCTTGAATGAAGTAAACGTACGACAGTTTTATACTGAAGCCATCCGCCAAGAGCTCATCCAACATGGCTTTTGTGAAGTGATTACATCGTCATTTGCAAACAAAGACCAAATTCAACTCCAAAATTCACTTGCCAGCGACAAAAGTTACGTCCGTAGTGACCTAAAGCAGAATCTCCACAAAGTCCTCAATGCCAACTTCACTCATTCCGACTTGCTCGGTATGCCCGATGTTCGGGTGTTTGAAATCGGTACTGTCTTTGATAAAACTGATACTTCAGTGAGTGAGCATCTCGCAGTCGCACTTGGAGTCCGTACTAAAGGTAACGGTTACAATCCAAAGGATGATGTGATTCTTAAGACAGCCTGTGAGACTGTGGAGCAAACGCTAGGCACTAAGTTAGCGTGGCACATAGAAAAGGGTGTGGCTGAAGCAAATCTTTCGGTTATACTACCTACGCTACCAGTACCATCGTCATACGGTGAGCACGTCGCAAAAACCCCAGCTACCTACAAAACAGTCTCCGTCTATCCCGCGATGTCCCGCGACATTGCGCTTTGGGTCGGGGAAGGAGAGTTAGTTCATACGGTTGAGTCTACCATTCTGCAAGCAGCCGGCGACCTCGTAATCCGGCTTTCGCTGTTCGACACCTTCACCAAAGACGGCCGTACCTCCTACGCCTTCCGCCTAGTCTTCCAATCATTTAAAAAAACCCTCACCGACGCCGAAGTAACCACTCACATGGATAATGTCTATAGGGCGGTGGCAGAAAAAGGTTGGGAAGTACGGTAATGAAAATTATTTTTTGGAACATTGGCTATGTGCCGGGACTTAATGGCTCGCTTTTTCACTACGCCACGCGTAGCCATCGACTGGTGTGGTCTCCTATCAAAATTCAGAAAAAATTACTTGATGGTATCGCGTCTTACGTTACTCATGAGACACCCGATCTTTTCCTTTATTCAGAAATCTCAACTGGCGCACGCCGTAATCAGCAGCTCCACCAACATGAGTACTTAGTGGGGCAGATTGATGGAGTCAAAACTCATGGCGCAACAGGCAAGTACCGACATTCACTTTTTTACAGTCTGCCTCTGCATGCCGGCAATGCCAATGGCTTTCTTTCTTTGCACGAATGTTTGACTGATACAGTGCACCTAAGGGCAGGCAGCAAGACGCTCGTGTACGTGGTGGTCGTACAGGGTGTGACAGTAGTGATGGTGCATTTGAGTTTAAATAAAAAAATGCGAGCGAAACAGCTCGCTGAGCTGGGGGAGATCGTAACTGTCATAAAGGGACCATTGGTAGTATGTGGTGATATGAATATATTCAGCGGCGTAGGGGAGCTCGCGCTGTTTATAAAAGCCACCGGACTTTCACTTACCAAAGAAATACCTCTCACGCACCCCGCCCATAGACCAAAACGTTCACTAGACATTTTCCTCACTCGCGACATAAAAGGCAAGGTGAGCGTACGAACCATAGAAACCACCATCTCAGACCACTTGCCTATTGTGCTGGAGTTTTATAAATGAGCAAACGAGCACCCCAAGAGTACTTCCAATGACTTCGTCAAAGGGGCGCGGGCGACTATTGCGAATTTAGTTCCGAATCTGCGCCTTTCCTAGCGCAGCACCACAAGAGTATTTCTGAAATTATGCTCGAGTGAACTCTCCCTAATTTCTAGGTCATTCCTGGAACCGGTTAAGTGCTTATCTAGATATAAAAAAGTCCGGGTCGTTCATTAACTGTGGTGAATGAACGCCGGACGATTTGAGTTAGTAGGATGACATAGCACCTTCATTTCTTGGTTGAAATTCTGTAAGGGAAAGTGCCAGTCCACCCTGCGTCATAGAGTATGACGTGTGATTTGCGGTTGTAAATTTGCACCCAGAGGCCAGGAGTGATCACGAATGTTGTGGCACCGAACCCAAGCCCCAGCAACATCGCAAAGCTATACAGCAGTGGACTATGCTCAACGAGCGGAGTCGCAAGCTCAATCAGCCAGTACAATACTGTGCCTACTATTGCCACTGTGGCAATAGCACTAACGATGCATATAGTTTCTAGACGCTGCAGAGACCTCGATTCGTGTTTACTTAACTGTACGGTTTCAATTTTCACGTGGGTAACCTCCTCATCTTTCTGTGAGCGATAGTAGTATAAATAATGAGTCATGTCAAGGAATTTTTCCAGTATTTTAGACTAAATATATCGAGCAAAATTGGGTGGAAAATGCTATAATAGTGAGTAATTATTCAACAATTTATTCAGCACACCTAGCATGGCAGCAGACAAGAAACCCGCAAAGAAAGCAGAGAAAACTAAGAGCTACGATGCATCGTCGATTTCGGTTCTGGAAGGACTCGAACCAGTTCGAAAGCGGCCGGGAATGTACATCGGAACTACCGGTCCGGATGGTCTGCATCACCTGATTTGGGAGATTTTTGATAACTCACGTGATGAAGCGATGGGTGGTTTTGCTAACCGGGTTGAGGTGGCACTCTTGCCGGACAACTATATTCGCGTTGTCGACAATGGTCGGGGTATACCAGTTGACCATCACAAACAAACTGGTGTCTCGGCGCTTGAGACCATCCTCACTGTCCTTCACGCCGGCGGTAAATTTGGTGGTGAGGAATCTGGATACAAAGTTTCTGGCGGGCTTCACGGCGTGGGTGTATCGGTAGTAAACGCTCTTTCCGAACACCTCATCGCTGAAGTTCACCGTGACGGCTCGTATAGTATTCAAGAATATGGAATCGGTAAGCCAAAGGGTAAGGTGAAGCGAGTGGGCCCATCAAAGCTACAAGGGACCATCATCACCTTCAAGGCTGATATTGGAATCTTTAAAGAAATTAACTACGACTACAAACGAATCTTTAACCACTTACGTCAGCAGGCTTACCTTGTTAAGGCAATGCACCTTACAGTGATCGACGTTCGCGAGATTGACCAAGCTGTACAGTCGAAGCTAGACCTTAAGGGAAAGCAATATCTGGCGGATGCACATCTTGTGGTACCACAGCAAACCTTTTACTTTGAAGGTGGACTCCGCTCTTTGGTGGCTTTCAACAATCAATATCAAAAGCCAGTTCACAAAAATATCTTCTACATAGAGAAGAATAATGTTAGTCCAGAAGTACTCTCAGTAGAGGTAGCTTTGCAGTACGTTGATGATATCTCGCCACGGATCTCAGCGTTTGCGAACAACATCTATAATCCCGAACATGGAACGCACATTACTGGTTTCAAAACAGCGCTAACCCGTACCCTCAACAACTACGCCAAGAAAAACAACTTCTTCTCAGTCAAAGATAAAGATCCCAGTTTCACTGGTGACGATGTGTTGGAAGGGATTACTGCTGTGGTCTCGGTAAAGATGCCGGAGATTCAGTTTGAAGGACAGACCAAGGCGAAGCTGGGCTCGGTAGAGGCGCGCGGCGCCGTCGAATCAGTGTTTGGTGAAGCATTCAATGCGTACCTCGAAGAAAATCCTGACGACGCTAAGGCGATGATCAATAAAGTAATTATTGCCGTGAAGGCACGCAAAGCGGCCAAAGCCGCCAAGGATAGCGTGTTGCGTAAAGGAGCACTGGAAGGACTCTCTCTACCTGGTAAACTGGCTGACTGTCAGAGTAAGCGGGCGGAGGATTCGGAACTCTTTATTGTGGAGGGAGACTCAGCCGGTGGTTCAGCCAAGATGGGACGTGATCGTAAGACCCAAGCAATTCTGCCACTGAGAGGAAAGATTCTCAACGTTGAGCGAGCGCGTATTGATAAGATGCTGTCGTCAGAGCAGATAAAAAATCTCGTGATTGCACTCGGTACTGCCATTGGTGATGTGTTTGATATTTCACGCCTGCGCTACCACAAGCTCATTATCGCAACTGACGCCGACGTCGACGGCGCACACATTCGTACGCTTTTGCTAACTTTATTCTACCGCTACTTCCGGCCACTCATTGACGGCGGCTTTGTGTACATCGCCCAACCACCTCTGTATAAAATCCAAAAGGGAAAAGACATCCGCTATGCTTTTACCGACGAAGAAAAATTTGCGGTTCTCAAAGACATGGGTGAAGAGGTAAATGAGGATGTGGTAGAAGTTGAAGACGGGGAAGAAGAGATTGAGACGGAAGGGGAAACCACTACTGCCAAAAAAGCTGGCAAGGTTCGTATCCAGCGCTACAAGGGTCTCGGTGAAATGAATCCCGACGAACTCTGGGCAACCACGATGAATCCAGCGAACCGCATACTAAAACAAGTCAACGTCGAAGACGGCATGATGGCGGATAAGTGTTTCGACGTCCTAATGGGTAACGATGTCCCAAGTCGAAAGTCGTTCATCCAGAACAATGCCAAAATGGCCAATTTGGATATTTAAACGTAGCTTTGATAGACCTCATCTACTGCGTTGTCTGCAACAAAGTGACAGTCACCGTACATTAAGTACGTCTCCCATCACTTTGTCTTGACGCCTTGTGTCTGAGGCCTCTGAAAGCTGCTCTAAATGGAGTGGCGCTGTGACGGGTTTTACTATAGAAACGAAAAAGGGCCACACTGCAGTAGCGTGACCCTTGGCCTCAGAGAGACCGTGTTCTTTTGTGACGGTCGGAGTGCACTCCGCCGGGGCTAGCCAGCATGGGTCCCAATTCCAGGCTGCGTTATGTGTCAGTGGAAGCACCGAACTAACTCATGCTTTCTTCGGATTTCTCCGAAGGCTCCCAAACCCCAACTACGATAGAAGAGGAAGCAACGATAGTAGTATACACGAGTATATGAATTTGTCAATAGATACTAAAAACCGCTGTGCATGTAAGACACAGCGGTTCTCGGTTCTATATTCACCCGAGAAACATGTTCTCGGATTAATCTAAACCTTTCCATTTAAGCGGCATCATTTCTGCCCAGATCTCATCTTCGAACAGTTGCTCCAAGGTCTGTGGATCAATTGCGCCTTCAACGAGTTTTGTATTTGCATCTCTTTCCGCCTTACTTCTCGTTATGACAATCTTATCGCCCACTTCGAAGTCTTCTGCTAGTAGCCTCGAGTGGTATTCTCTTTTGTTGATTTTGATATCAAACTTGATGCCGGAGGCATGTGTGCCTACCTCTCTGATTAGTCCAGTCTTTCTGGTACGGCCATTTCTAACCAACTTCAAACTCAAGTCTCTTTTAAGGCTCCACGGTGCATCAAGACAGTGGCTTGTCTGGCAAAAATCGTACACTTTATGTTCGTCGTTAAATCGAGAATAGCAAAAATGCTTGCCTTTTGCGGTTTCAATAACTTCGATTTCCATGGTACATATCCTTCCAGGTCATATTTTGCACTAACGTCTTAACTTGTCAACCAAAAGCCGGCTCGTGAGAGCCGGCCGTTTTTGTATTGGAAGCTAATTACTGAAAGTAACTGCTCGTCTGAAACTATTGTTTGAGGAGACGCGATCTTCTATTTCCACAGTCACCACAAATGTGTGAGAAGCCTTGTCAGGAGTATCAAATCCGAGTGTGATGACAGCACGCTCGTTTGGCTTGAGGGCAGTTTGAGTTGGTGAAGTGTATGAGTCGCCGTCCGGGAGAGTAACTGTGTAGGTCCAAGTACCTGAAGTTTTGGTACCGATGTTCTTTACTTCAAATTGAAACGCACCACTATCGTCTCGCTCAATACCGCCGGCGACAAATCTTCCGCCGACAATATCACCTACATTAAGGAAACGAGTCGCTAGGTCGGTGAAACCATTTGGGTTAGAAACGGGAATCTCGTAGACGTACTCAGTGACGGGTTCCGTGACCACTACTGGCTTGGGCTTCGGCGCCGGAGCAGCTGGTGCAGGCGCTTCTTCTTTTACTTCTTCCGTCACCTCTTCAATCTCGTCTTCTTCACCGAGGACTACACCGTCTGGGGTGACTACGGCAACATCATCATTAATGCTTTCGTTGGTGATGGTGAGCGTGTTTTCGCCTGAGCGCACCGGTCCCGTGTCGTTTTGGCGCATGAAAGAAATCGTGTACGGCACGTCGATATGTCGGGCTTTTTCGGAGTTGATGATGACGGTTACCGCATCGGTGACGCCTAGACTGTAACGAGTATCGCAGGCGATAGTTCGAAGACCTTCATCATCGACTATGTCCACTGTCACACCTTCAAGACACGCGTATGAAAATGCGTACGAGCCTTCGCGACTATCTTGGTTCCAGGTGATGGTGACAGGCTTGCCGGCATCTGCGAGCTTAATATTACTAGCGACGGTTAAGTCAGTATCAATATCATCAGACATTGTGTCTCGATAATTACTAATACCTTGTGATAAAGAGGCGAGGGAACTAAAAGCCGTCGGAGCTAGGCGAACAATTTGCACTGACGTCCAAGCGATTAGAGCAATAATAACCACAAATCCAGCCACCGCTACTGGCTTGCTGAAGCGTGGCTTCTTTTCCTCTACTTCTGTTTCTTTATTCATATATTTGAAACCTACTATGATTTAAACTGTTTGTCAAGTCATTAAATGACTTATTTAACGGCAAAGAAAAGGCCCCTTTGAGAGTGTTGACTTTTGACGGAAGTGTGATAGTATAGCAGAATAATTTGCTAGGAGTATCTATGATTCAGTCTTTATTTGAAAGAGTTTGGGAGAAAAAGTACGCGTTTTTCGGGGTATTTTTCCTCGTATTCATTTTTTCATACCTTGTTTTGGTGGCGATTGATTTTGTACCGGAGCCAGTAACTATTGAAGAAGAAACAGAAAACCTCCAAATGGAGCCAGCTTCGATAGAGATTGAGCAATCAGCCCAATCTGATTTCAATCTGCCGGTGGGTGATATGAGTAACCCAGTTTTGCCAACTTCGATGTACATTGAGAAGCTAGACCGCACTATCCCGATTTTGAATCCGGAATCACGCGATATTGCTGCTCTGGATAACGCCCTGCTTAGCGGCGTAGTCCGACACCCAGACTCGGCGCATATGGCTCAAGCCGGCAACGTCTTTATCTTGGGGCACTCAAGTTATCTTCCAACGGTACTAAACAATAACTTCCAAGCGTTTAATGGTATCCAAGATTTGGCCTGGGGAGATACCATCGAGGTAACTTCAGAAGGGTACGTTTTGACGTACGAAGTCGAAAAGGTATATAAGGCAAGCGCGGCTGACGTCACCATTCCGGTGGCTGATACAGGGGCGCGCCTAACTTTGGCGACGTGTAATAGCTTTGGAAGCAGGGACGATCGCTTTATTGTTGAAGCGAAGCGGATAGACATCCGAGCGCTCTAAAATATTGACAAAACTACAAAAGTACTATACTATAAGTGTAATACAACGTGTGTTCCCCTTGGGCGTCAGCCCGCCGTTCTCTTTAATTGAAGGACTTATCCACTATCTCATCGTGATCCAAAGTGGTTTAAAATTCGAGCGAAAATTGTGTAGTGTGATGAGCCATATGTAGATATGGTGAAGAGCAATACACAATTTGCAGCCGGATTTTAAACCATGACGACGCGAAACGATTATCTCTAGCTTACATTCATGTGGTGAGATAGTGGATAGGTCCTGGGTCTTCGTAGGCTTGTTTACTCTTGCGTAACATGGTGTAGGTAGGAGTATAAAACTTATGAACGTTAGTAATATTATTATGAACAAAATTATTCGAACCATTTCAACCACAGTGGTGATTTTTGCGTTGGTATTCTCTGGTTTCAACGCACCATTGATCGCTGTCGCAAACGCCCAGACCAGTCCTGAATTCATGGATCTTAACCTTGATCTAGGTCTCGATTTGGGAAGTATTGGAGACAATCTTGATCTGGGCCTCGATCTAGGAGGTGTTGGAGACATCTTTGATAACATAGATCTTGGCTTAGGAGATATTGGAGACATCTTTGGTGATAACCCAGCATTCCTCGAATTACAGACTTGTACTATCGAAGCGACGCAAATCCAGATTCCAACCGGAGGCAGCACTACACTCAACTGGACCACTTCAGGTTTTGATATATTCAAACTAAATGGCCAGACAGTCAGTGGTAGCAACGGTAGTCTTCAGTTGACAAATATTCTGCAAAATACCACTTACGAGTTCGTAGCAGAAACAGCTGACGGTACGTCTGACTGCGTATCCCGCATAACCATTATCTGTCTCCCACCAGTCCCAGCTGACTGTCGTCTTGAAGTCATCAAGACTGTCGACCGGTCATCTGCAAATGTGGGCGACACCCTTACCTACAACATCACCGTAAAGAATACTGGTACGACTGACTGTACTGGTAGTGGTGTAAAAATTGAGGACGTCGTAAACAATAATCTTGCCTACCTCACCAGCTCGGTTTCGAGCAACTTCCGTACAGGCTATGAAGGTATCCCGGTCTACACAATGAGTGACCGAACCCTCCATTTCAACGGACTCGTCCTTAGTCCAAACGAATCAGGCACTATCACTTGGACTGGTCGCATAACTGCACCGTCTACTTGTGGTGACTTTGAAATCCCGAACCAAGCGAAGGCAACAGCACTTGAGCTAAATAACTTCGGTACCTGGGCCTTTAGCCAGACAGTTTTGACTGCGGTCAATAACGACTGTACTGCAGATCCTGCCCCTTCATGCGATTCGTTCACTGGCACACCAGCGACCATCACGGTTGGACAAAATGCCTCTCTAGCGTGGCAGACCTCAAACGCCTCACGTGTTGTCATCAATAACGGCGTTGGAGAAGTGGCAGCAGATGGCTCAACCACAGTTTCTCCACTCACAACTACTACCTACACCCTTACCGCCTTTGGCACCCAAAACCGCTCTGTGACTTGTGCCGTACCAGTTACGGTTGCAACTACGTCTATCCCAGTGTGCGAATTCTTCACTGTAACTCCAAGTAATCTTCCGAGTACTGGTGGACAAGTTACCCTTAACTGGAAGGTAAATGGCGCAACTAATGTCTCAATTGCTCCAACTATTGGTACTGTAGCTTCTGCGGCCTCACAGGTAACCAACGTAACAGCCAACACAAACTTCGTCCTGACAGCGACTGATGCTGAAGGTGATCGCGTCACCTGTGCTGCACCTGTCACACTCACTACTACACAAACACCGGTGTTTAGTTGTCCAAACAACGTGACATTCAACGCTTCTGATACTTCAATCAAAGAAGGTGAGGATACTACCCTCAATTGGAGCACTACTAATGTTGACTCAGTCTCTATTAGTGTAATTAACTCGACTGCTCTGGCTGGAAGTACGACTGTTGAGCCACGTTCAGCTACTACCTATGTACTCACTGCCCGCAAGGGAACTCAGTCAGTTGACTGTCCACTGCGAATTGAAGTCGATGAAGATAACGGTGGAGGTGGAGGTGGTGGAGGTAGCTCAACACCACGTTGTGAACTTACTCTGTCTGACACCAATATCAAGCGTGGTCAAGAAATTACCTTGCGTTGGGATACAAGCCGAGCAACAACTGTGACTATCAAAGATAATAACGGCAAGACCTTGATGTCTACTGATAAGTATTCCGCAAAAGATAAAGACGAATACTATGATGGTTCCCTCAAGCTCAAGCCAACTAAAGACACCGAATACACACTTGTTGCTGAGCGAGGTTCAAAAGACCGAGCCTGTAAAGTAAAAGTAAACGTTGATGACCTTACTGTACTCACTGACCGAGATCAAAAGCCTCTAGTAGCTGGTATCTCGCTTTCAAATGTCCCGTACACAGGTTTTGAAGCAGGTACAATGCTCACTATTCTGTTCTACACACTACTCGCGGCCTGGGCACTATTTGTGACCTACCTTATCGTGGCTCGTCCACGAGCAGCGGTTGGAGTAGTCGGCGGAGCTAAGTCAGCGATTGACTCAATGAAGCAGGCCGAAGCTATCCGACCAGATGTGTTTCCCGCTCCAATTGTGGCGTCAACTGCAGTTGCACCAGCACCCGCTATGGCCGCGATACCGATGAATCTCCCAACTGGGACTCCAGTAATTGGTTACGAAAACGCTCCGGCTGTAGATGTAAACCCACACCATGTCTCAGATGACATTGTGACTTCATTAGAAAACCGTGCTCACACCCAGCGAGCTCTACTTTCAAGTGATGCTATCCGTCACTTCATCGCAACTACTGAAGGATCAGTTGAGCGAAACGAAGCGCTTGACCAAGTGATTTCTGAAGCCAAGGGACATTACCCGCTTGAAGACGGTTGGGTTGTCATCAACGAGGCTCGGATGCGCGGTCTCTGCGAAACCTGCATCGTTAATCACTCTGCACAGACTTCATTCGTACCGGCTATCGTGCCGGCAGGAAGTGGATCACTTGCAGAAGCAATCGTAACCGGCAACATCGTTGCGGCCTACGAAATGATTGGTAACCGTCCAATGTTCGCGCTCGCAGATGCTGCAGCCGATCTTGATGCGGTAGTACGAGGACGTCGTGGAGAAGATACTTCAATCTCGACATTACTTTCAACCGAAACTTCGAAGCTCTCTGAAGAAAAAATCAAAAACATGATCGCTGCCCTTACCGGCGCGCTAGATGGTACTTATACCGACGAAGCGTCTGCTGTTAAGATGGCGATAATGAAGGCTGTTAAAGAAGCAGCTTAAAGTTCACCAAAATTTCCAACTACTGCGTTACTGCTCGGTAAAATAATTCTCGCTGGACTTAAGTCCCGCTCAAACTATTTTCCTCGCGTGCCTTGTATTTGAAAATTTTTGAAGAACTTTAAATCTGAAAACATTCCAAAGCACAGAAAAAACCACCCGCAAGGGTGGTTTTTT
>JAYVBM010000082.1:0-11252 GCA_043750495.1 Minisyncoccota bacterium
AGCAAGATTGACCCAGTGACCGAAGCGGACCACATCAAAGGGAATCTAAACGCACCGGTTAAGTTCGTTGAATTTTCAGATTTTGAATGTCCATTTTGTAAGCGTCAGCACGAGACTCTCTTGGGTGTAGTAGAAAAGCTTGGTCCGGATAAGGTGGCGTGGGTGTATCGGCAATTTCCGCTTGAACAACTTCATCCAGTAAAGGCGATGGCTGCGTCTATGGCTTCAGAGTGCGTGGCTGAACTAGGAGGCAATGATGCTTTTTGGCTATTTACTGATCGCTACTTTGAAGAAACTCTGACAAATAATAAAACAGATGTCGAGACCCTGATTCCAAAATTAGTAGCGGAGACTGGCGTCAACAAACAAGCTTTCACAACTTGTTTTGAAAGTGAGAGGCATAAGGCTGCAATCGAAGCTGATATTGCTGATGCCGTGGAAACCGGTGGTCGCGGTACACCATGGAGTATCATTATTGGTCCAACCGGAAAGACCTATCCAATCAATGGTGCTCTTCCAGCTAGTGTGATTGAACAGACAATTGAACGGGCCTTGCAAGAAGCATAGCCGCCATATGTTGGAGATACTTATAACTATCTTCTCCAAGGCTCGCTACGTTGGGCTGGCAATACTCACTGCCGCTTTAGTGTTTACGATTGCACTATGGTTACCTAACATTTCTTTTGTGTTCTCGTACCTGGCAAGTGGAGTAGGCGTAGGAGAAAAGCTCCAGTTTATCTGGGGCTTTTACGGTACGATACAGACTAGTCACACCGGCTACTCCGCTGCGATGGCTATCTTGATTGCTCTATTTTCCGGAATAAACATCGCGCTTTTGACGTATTACACCAAGCGAGTAATGACTGTCTCTAAGGGATTCAAGCGGGTCCATACTGGCAGTTACCTGGGACTAATCGTGGGTTTCTTTGGAGTTGGCTGCGTTGCGTGCGGGTCTGTCATCTTGTTAGCGATACTGGCTACTATTGGTGCAGGGGGTCTTTTACTAGTATTGCCGTTTCAAGGAGCCGAAGTCGGTATGATCGCTCTGGGCATACTACTATGGTCAAACTATTTCTTAGTCAAAAAAATCAGTGACCCGCTTGTCTGTCGATCTTAGAGCCTAACTCCCACGACCGTAGGTAGCCTTGAGCTTCCTCACGTGCTCTTCGTAGGTCGCTGAACAGTGATACTGGCGGTTGTCGTCATGGAAATAGTAGAGACAATCTGTTGATAGTGGGTTGAGTGCCGCTAAGACTGAGGCAGCGGTCGGATTGCCGATAGCACCAGGCGGCAAACCCTTGTTGGCGTAAGTGTTGTAAGGAGATTTCAAAAATTTGTCAGCCGGTTTAGGTACTGGCCACCATTTCTCCTCGGTAGTATTGCCACCTTTGACATATTGCAAGGTGGCGTCAAGTTGAAGCGGCATATCAATAAATAGACGATTCCAAATAACACCAGAAATCTCGCGCATGTTCTCAAAATCACTTGCTTCGCGTTCTAGTAGTGAGGCGATAACAATCGCGTCTTCAAGTGGCACTTGTGCCTCGACTTCTGCTGTGTAGCGGGTGAGGATGTTCTGATTGAACTTTTCTTGGACCATGATCGCCACTTCATCTGGACTGGCGCCAGTGTGGGCAACATACTCGTCAGGGTACAACATCCCGTCAGCAAGCGGTGCACCGCTTGCTTCCATGAGAGTAAGGAACTGCTTTCTCTGTTCATTATTCCAGCGCAATACATCGCCGATATTTTGCGTGACTTCTTCTTTTCGTTCACCTGGCCAAATCACAATAATTCGACTTACTGGAGAGGCAAGATTTTGATACCACTCTTTGCCTACAAAAAAAGCCACAAGTTTACTTTTCCAGCTGTCAGGCTCTTGTGTGCGCACAGCGATAGTGTCGTAGACGTGGTTCCCGAGCGAATCCTCCTCGATAATTTTTTGATTCTTCGGGTCGACGCTGACAGGGAAGGGGCTGGAGTCGATTTCTTGAATTGAATTTTGTTCAACTTGATTGAATACAAACTGTTTTGATTCTAAAAGTACACTAATGCCAGCCGTAGCCAGTACGCACAATAACAACACTATTACGTACAAGCCGCGTATCAATACCTTACTTACCATATGTCTTCATTATGCCATATCAGGCACCCATAACTGCCCGCTTTTGCTGGTAAGCGTATATAATAGTGGATATGGCAAAAACAAACTCAAAAGGTATGAGGGTTGGTCTCGTACTTATTACTATCCTTATTATTGCGGCGGTCTTTTACTACCTTGGAAACCTCAAGTCCCAATCACCACAAGTGATAACCAATGTTGAGGAAGTACAAGTAGATGGCGTTGGAGCTGCTCCAGACAAAAAACCGTTTTCTGGTCTCGGAACATTAATGAGTTTGCAGGCAATGCAAAAGGATCTCGAATGTCAAATTGCATACAGCAAGGAAGGTGAGAGTGATGTCGAAGGAACGTACTTTATTAGCGAAGGGAAGATGCGCGGGGACTTTTTGGTACCTACTGACGAGTATCCTGAAGATATCGTTTCCTCACTGATTCTTGATGGTCAGAAATTGTACGTGTGGTCAAAGATTGGGGCTGACACTTTTGGATTTGTCTCAGATCGCTCAAACGCAAAGCCGGTTGATAGTAACGAACCGGTGCCACTTGATTCAGATGTCCGTTACACCTGCTCAGATTGGGCTTCAGTTGATGGTAGTGTATTTGTTCCGCCAAGTTCAGTTGAGTTTAAAGACCTCAATGCCGTCATGAATGCCGGCATGGAATACGGTACTCCTGAATAGATGAAAAAAGCCCCACCTAAAGTGGGGCTTAACTTAGATTGTTCGAACCCGCCTCGCGCCGATCCATTCATCGCCTTCAGCTTTTGGATAGTCATACCATCCGCGTGCCGACCAATTGTCCATTTTGTGACAAAGCGAAGCTAGCTCATGCATGACCCGATGCTGACTGCTGTAGTCGTGAATTTCTCCTTCGACGTACGTCAGCCCATTGTATTGCTCGGGTGTCAGAACAAGCCCGTACTCTAGAAGCTTGGCTTCACGAAATTGCTTGAACTGAGCTTTTGTTTCGAGTCCTGGTCGGTTAGATACATTCCCCGCTTCGTCAACGACTATGCGCCACGGTTTCTCCAAGTCATGAAGAAAGAACACCAGGAGCGCATCAGATAGCGAAAAGAGTAGGGGTCTTCCGAAAGCTGCGTCAAGTGCATACAGATGACGGCCGTAGTTCATGCCGTCGGTGACATGATCGATGTAGCCACCGGGCCAGGTTTGGTGATTGTGGGTTGATCCAGGAGTCAACTCAAAGAGCTGTCGATTCTCGCTTAGCATCTGCAAGCAACAACTTCTGTGCGGTTCATCGATAAGCGCGATATTTTCTTCAATAGTGAGCCAGTCGAGCAGGAGTGAAATGTGACGCATGTGCGTATTCCTTTCAAAGAACTATACGCACTGTAGCGCACCCAAAGTGCTCTGTAAACAACTGTAAAATTAACCTCGCTGTACTCCGTAATCCTTTTCGGCGTAAATGGAGATAGTGCGACGCTTGCCAGCCCCTCCCTTGGCTGCGTGTCTATGAGAACGGTAGACTTTTCGAACAATAAATTTTTCACCTAGAAACGCGACCAACTCTTCTTCGCTGTAAACGTATTCTGGGACGCCCATGACGGGATGAATGTAACTACCGACTTCGGGTCCGGGGAAGTCTATTAGGAGTCTCTTGGTATGTAGGTCCTCGTCCTTGAGGAAAGTTTTCATAAAGAGGAAGCCGCCAGGAATAAGTACGCGATAAAGTTCATTGCGCAGATTAAGACGCCCTTTTTTATCAAGAAAATGCGAAGTCATCATATCTAGCGCCAGTGATTGTGATTGATCAGCGGCCGGCATCGGGTCAGCGGCACTACCTACAAGATAAGTAATCGGTAGTGACTGCGAAGCACGCCGCGCTTGCGCAATTGCTGCCGAGGAGATATCTACGCCGATACCTTTGAGATTGTAGGTGTTGGCTAGATAAATGAGATTACGGCCATTGCCGCATCCGGCATCGACGGCACTGCCGCCTGGTTTGAGCACCAAATCGTTTTTTTGACGCTCCATATATCGAGTAAACTTAACTAAGTCACCACTTTCGGCCAACGAAAGCTTGAGGTGGGTGGGATTCGTATACTCCGCATCCCAAAAAGCCGCGCCATGCACTTTGCGCTTTTTCTTCTTAACAAAATTAGGTTTTCGGGCCATGGCTTTGAATGTTTAAAATACAGTATTTTTTATAAAAATGATAGCCTGCGGTCGGTGGCAGTGGACGTGATGCTTCACTCGACACGCGTTCATTTTTCCCCACGAAAAATGCCGCTATGCTCGCCAAGCGTTTTGTCCAGCACTTAGTGCTGGACAAAAGTGCTGGACAAAACGTTTGCCTGTGCAATGTTTCTCTCAACATCACAACCGCTGCCACCAAACAAAAAAGCCCGCCCCAGGCTGGTCTCAAAGAGAACACAACCTGGTCGGTGCTTGGATTCTAGGGAAAAAGCTGCTGTACGTTGTCGTTTGCGGCGACGGTTAGCTTCTTATAATGGCGGAGAAACATTTGCGCCAGCACATATATCGATATACTCATCACCACTATCCCAAGTAATAGTGCAACCACAAGTGAGGTGCCTGGGTCAACGTCGCGCATAAGATAAAGCGATAGTACAAATGTACCGATGAGACTTACATTTCCCACAAGACTAAACATAAAGATTTCACAACCGAACTTTGACATAATGTCAGCGTTGAGTTGAGAGGAGTCGCGCATTCCCTGGGCGATATCAATACTACATATAGACATCCTAGCTCCTTTTGGTGAAATAATCAGCTACAAAACTAATTATTTTATATACTAATAATACCATTAAGTCAAATTACTTTCGTGCCGCTGATTCGTCGTGATACACTAGTACTTATATGAAAAATCCATGGGTTATTGTTGGTATTTTGGCGGTTGTATTATTTGGCGGGGCTATTTGGTATTCAAATAGTGCTAGCGAGGATAGTAATGTAGGTGTGGAAGTAAAGGAGCATGTTAAAGGGAATCCTGAAGCGACCGTCACTCTTGTAGAGTACAGTGACTTTCAGTGTCCTGCCTGTGCGGCGTTTCAGCCGGTGGTAAAGGAAATTATAAACACCTACGGTGACAAACTTCGTTTTGAGTATCAGCACTACCCACTACCAATTCATAAGTTTTCTCAGCAGGCTGCGGTGGCGGCAGAAGCTGCTGGTCAGCAGGGAAAGTTTTATGAAATGCATGACAAACTATTTGAAAACCAAAAAGAATGGTCAAACTCTGCAACGCCGCAAGCCCTCTTTATAAAATACGCTCAAGATTTGGGTCTAGATACTGAGCTATTCAAAAAGCATCTATCGTCTTCATTGCTTCGCGATGCGGTAAGAAGGGATCTGAATGCAGCCAAAGAACTTGGTCTCACCGGTACGCCGACTTTTTACCTTAACGGAGAAAAGATGACAATCGAAACTTTCGAGGACTTTATCGGTCAAATCGCCTTTGCTATCGACCCAACAGCGGTGCCAACAGACGCCTCAGGAACACCAGCCATAACTGAGCCAGAAGTTAAGTTTGGTATTTAAGAACTTAATCTCTATACAATACCTCGACCTGCAACAGGTTGGGGTATTTTGTTGCTCTGAGATAGTTGTCCTCGGTTTCGTGCGAAGTTACTAGATACGCCTTTTCAATTTTAGAGCCTTCCTTTGGTAGTTCAAGAATAAGGCAGTCTTCAGTCAGGGTGTCAGTATCCATAGTTAATACCTCGAACTCCCCAAGTGCGGAAGGGCGACAACCAACTGATAATTTAAAGGTCGCCAGACCAATATTGGCATTTAGTCCATAAGGATTTCGATCCTTACCGTGTGAAAGATAAATGCAGCCTAGGCTGCAGGCGTATTGGGCTACGGCATATTCTCCAATCAGAGCGGGGCTGGCTCTTAGTTTGGCGGTAGTCCAGCTGTTATTGAAGACTCGATAGGCAAATGCCACCCGATCCGGACGGACTGAAAAAATGGCTCCACCGACAAATGTGCCGTTTTCTTCAAGGGAAAAACAAAAATATGGGTACTTAGCCTCTTTGTTGTAAAGGGTTTTTTCCGGCACATCCTGCATGAGAGCATTTGGTTTTGTACCAATCTCTGTACGGTACATTGGCATAAAATCTTTGAGGAAATCCTCGCTCAACGGCTTAATTGAGTATGTAACACCGTGTTTGTTCAAATGGGGAAGGGAGGCGTGAATTTTTTGGGCGACACTGCCGGAGAAATCAATCTCTGGTCCGGCTGATATGTTCTTTAGCCACTGGTGGTGACTGGGATAAGTGACTTGCATTTGCATATTAAATAGTGTATTGTACCTTTTGTCAAGGTAACACGAGACATTAAACCCACCATACATACATATTTTAAGCCTACTGCTGTATCAATCATGAACAGCTTTTTTAGTGGAAAGACATGTCTAAAAAGAAAAACATTGTTATCTATGTAATGGCGCTTCCAAGCGACGCGGCGACCATTACTCAACTCCGAGCCTACGAACCCCAGTTCGGAGGCTCTTTCCGAACCATGCTTTTACGTGATTCTCGCGTTGAATCTAAAAAGAAGTACGAAGCCATTTCGGGGCTTGATCTCTATGTGGAGTGCGATTTTTCGAAACCACAAAAGATCGCCGAAGCACTCTTGCCATACCAAGATGAACTGTTGGCGATTACCTGTCGTTCTGAACAATTCATGCGTCGGTTCGTAGAAGTGTTGCCACACGTACCTTACCTTCGTACCCCGACTACCGAGTCGCTTAAGTGGTCTAGTGATAAGTACGAAATGCGTAAGCGGTTTCGTCTCTACGATAAAAAACTTACACCGAATTTCACACTTGTGAAAGGTAATACAAAAGACGAACGTGAACGGATTGCAAAAAAAATCGGTTTTCCGATGATCATCAAACCAACAAATTTGGCGGAGAGCCGCTATGTCGCCATTTGTTACCACCAAGAGGAATTAGAGACAACTCTCAGACGTACACTGCGCGAATTGAAGAAAGCCTATGAAAGAGATCATCATCTCATGGAGCCAAAAATTATCGCGGAAGAGTACATGGAAGGTGATATGTACACGGTTGATTCTTATGTTGACTCGCGTGGAAAGGTCTATCACTGTCCGCTCGTAAAAGTAACCACTGGAAAGAAAATTGGTCATGATGACTTTTATAATTATCTTCAGATGACCCCAACTGGTCTCAAGCCTGATACGGTGGCAAAGGCACAAGCAGCAGCTGAAGGTGGTATCCACGCCCTTGGTCTGCGTAGTACCACTGCCCACACTGAACTCTTAAAGACGGATTCCGGCTGGAAAATTATTGAAATCGGTGCCCGAGTAGGTGGTTTCAGACATATCCTCCATGATTTGAGTTGTGACATTAACCATACTCTTAATGATGTTTTGATTCGTATTCCGAAGAAACCAATTCTTCCGAAAAAGTGTAAGGGATACGCGGTGGCTATGAAATGGTTTGCTCCAAAGGAGGGAATTATCATAGAGATGAAAGGCGTAAAGCGAATTGAAAAACTAGAGTCATTTCACAACATCGTGGTAAATAAAAGAATCGGTAAGGATGCTATCTTTGCGCGAAATGGTGGACGATCGATCTTCAATCTGTTTATGTACAACAAAGAGCGTTCAAAACTCTTGGCGGATATTCGCCGCGTAGAGAAAATGGTGGATATAAAAGTGTCGGGAAAAGTCACAAAAAATAAGCTTTAATTGCAGAGGGTGGAGAGAAGCAGGCAAAGGTCGCCGCTTCTTGGTATGATAGTGACATGCTTAGAACCCGCGATTATGCCTTGATGCTCTCTGCGATCGTATTTCTGCTCGTAGGTATTATTACTACTGCTGCTAGTAACGGCGGTTTTGGTGTGCTAAAGGGCCAGGAGGCCACGGTGTTTGTGGCGACCGAAGGAGCTGAAAGTTACAGTGCTGTAGTGGAAGATAGTGTGGAAACTTCTCGTGAAGAACGAGTGGCTGCCTTGCGAAAGAAAATCGCTGCGCTTGGCAACCTAGGTGGAGCCGTGTCGGAAGAAGTCGTTATAGACTCTCCGGTGCCCGAAGCCGACGATACTGTGGAGGGACCAGTCGCAGAGAATCGCTGTAGTAATTACAGTGCGGCTGGAGTAGTCTGGAACTCAGCCGGGGTACGTCTAGAAGAAGCAGAGGGGGCACGTCTAGTGTATAGAGAAGTAAAACCTGCCAGCACAGCGTCCACAACAGCTACTTCCTCAGTACCGACTCGTCAGATTTTGGCGCAGCTACCAGTACGCAGTATTCCTAGTGCTTCTCAGTCTTGTGTTTCTAATATTATTATCGGTATCAGTATAAATGGGGCCCTCATTAAGAACTCGGAGGCAATTGCTTATGGTTCGTTTGGTGGAGAAACACTGGTTGGGTACGCGCTGGATGGATTTCCAATTTATGGCGCAGCCGACAAGAAGACTGATATCTGTGGCGGCTTGCTAGAGGATGGCCAGTACCGTTACCAAATATCAAACAGCCGCGACACGATCATTACCTGCTACGCTGGAACTCCCATTTCACTTTAACTATGGCCACACTGGTGTTTGATATAAAAACCGTGGGAGAGTCATGGTCGGATCTTGATGAGGTTACCCAAGGAGCACTTACAAACTGGATTACTAAGCAGTCTCACACGAAGGTTCATTATGAGAAGGAGCTTGAAGAGGTAAAAAACCAACTTAACTTTTCGCCACTAACTGGCGAAATCGTTGCTCTAGGGATGTACGATCTTGAACGCTCACTCGGTGCTGTGTACTACACTGGAGGTAAGGCAGAGGAGCCGTCTATAGAAGGAGAGTTTACTTATAAAGCGCGCACAGAAAGGGAACTCCTAGAAGACTTTTGGGAAGGGGCGCGAAGTTACGATGTGTTTGTGACATTCAATGGCCGAGCTTTTGATCTACCATTTTTAATACACCGCTGCGCCATATTAGGGGTTAAGTCAGACGTGTCACTGCTTGGGCAGCGTTACCTTAATCGGCAAGCGCTGCCCTACCATGTCGACTTGCTAGATGAGCTCACATTTTATGGAACTATGAAGCGGCAGTCACTCCATATGTATTGTCGTGCGTATGGGATTGAAAGTCCGAGTGGAGAGGACAACCTGCCCGTTCGCGACGTGGTTGCCACCACTGAACTTTATAGAAAATGGAAACAGTACCTAGCTCCCGCCAGTTTTATCAATGCTATTGAATTTTAATCCCCGTTTCAACTATTCTGTATGTCATTTTTTAAACCAAAGCATCAAGGGATTGCAGGTCGGATGGCCGATTATTTAATGTTACCGGTCATGTATCTTTTGCAAGGCAACTTTCACGAGTCACCGCAAAGAACTCACCGTTGGAATAATTTGCATTTAAGTAACAAGAATATAGATCATCTGTCTGCCGATAAGATCGAAACAGTGGCGGCAGATGAAGCATCTACCAGCTGGTGGATCGGTCCAATTCCTCATTTTCATATGCCGATTTTTGGCGGTTGGAATAAATTTGTTGTGATTGAACCAAAGGTCCCTCAAAAAACATGGTTCGTGGGCTGGGTACTTAGTGATACCTGTGGTATTTCAAAAATACCACTCACTAGTAAGGTACGGCTGGGTATCGGACCGTTATCCCTGCAATTTTTTGCTTTAGATCCCGAAGGTCGACAAATCGATATAGGTATTGTTGGGTACGGAATGATAGGTAAAGCCGGAGAATTCGCCAAAGTGCCTTTGCTATAATCAAACTAATTATGACTAAAAAATTTCCAGAAGGGTTTTTGTGGGGAGCAGCCACGTCCTCCTTCCAGGTTGAGGGTGGCATCGAAAATATGGACTGGGCGGATGCAGCAGCAAAAGGTTTGGTACCAAAGCTCGGGCGCTCCGCCGATCACTACAACAGATATGAGGCTGACTTTGATATTGCTAAGTCGCTGGGACACAACGCACATCGATTTTCCATCGAATGGGCACGGATTGAGCCGGAAGACGGCAGGTTTGATATGGTCGAAGTAGAACACTACAGAGCCGTACTTGCAGCACTTAAAGATAGAAAAATAAAACCATTCATAACCTTGTGGCACTTCACCTTACCGCTTTGGTTCTCTAAGACTGGTGGGTTTGAACGCGACGACGCCCCAGAAAAGTTTGCTCGATATTGTGCGTTTGTTACAAAACACCTGTCTGACTTATGTGGAGATTTTTCAACAATTAACGAACCGAATGTCTTTGCGAGTCATGGCTGGCTTTATGGAGCATGGCCACCGTTCAAGCGGGGTCGGCTACTGTGGATTAAATTCGGTAAACCGGACGGTACGTGGAAATCAGCGCAGACGCTGTCTTTTGCAAATGTTTTGTTGTACTTCAAGGTAACCAAAAATCTAGCCGAAGCACATAACCAAGCGTACGATGCGATAAAAAAAGTGGCTCCGAACGTTAGTGTCAGTATTGTTAAGCATGTGAGAGTGTTTCAGGCCAATTGGAATCCTTTCAATAAAATACTAGCGCTGGTTGCTGCGTATGCCCAGTCGGGAATGTTTATGAATAAAGTTGCACATAAGTGCGATGCGATTGGACTTAACTACTACCGGCACACGAAATTTGGTGACACTAAGACTTATGAGCTTACCGATATGGGTTGGACTGTATACCCAGAGGGTATGGAATTTGCTCTTAAATATTTATGGCGCTATAAAAAACCCATCTATGTTTCAGAAGCAGGATTAGCTGATGCAAAAGATACAATGCGAGCTGACTATATCAAAAAGCAAGTTCAAGGGACCTGGCGCGCGATTCAGGCTGGGGTTGATGTGCGCGGACATATGTACTGGTCCTTGATGGACAACTATGAACTAGCCTTGGGTTACGAGAAACGTTTTGGGCTTATTGAAATAAATTACGACACCCTAGAGCGAACCATTCGGCCGTCGGCGTACGTGTACAAACAGATTTGTGAACAGAACGCTGTAGTAGAATAGAGCTAATGAATCCCGCAGCAAGTATTGATGCGGTGCCCGACAAGAATAATTGATTCATAACATTAAACTCTAAATGCGCGAAACTTATAAAATTAATATCCTGACACGCTGGCACGGCGTGCTAGCGGCATCAATCTGTGCAGCGGGATGAATTGGATATTACT
>JAYVBM010000083.1:0-8049 GCA_043750495.1 Minisyncoccota bacterium
CAAATCTATACCGAGACCGCCCACTCAACGAAAAACTTTGTGGAAGATATGGAATCGGACTTTTTCTCCAACCGTATCTTTGTCTTCACACCGATTGGAGATGTGGTCGACCTACCGGTCGGTGCAACGCCAATTGACTTTGCCTATGCCATCCACTCCGAAGTCGGCGACCATACCTCGTCTGCCAAAGTAAATAAAAAAATGGTTCAGCTTGATACTGAACTACGAAACGGCGACATCGTAGAAATTGAAACTCGCAAAGGTGCCAAACCTTCACCAAAGTGGCTAGATTTCACAAAGACCTCTCTCGCCCGCAGACGTATTAGAAGCGCGCTTGAAAACGAAACTATACAGTAAAGTTATTGATTGAGTAGAGACTACTATCGTCTTCCTCTGGTTCAATGAGAGTTTCTTCGGCAGTTTCGTCAGAAACTTCTGGGATGAACAGGGCTTCAGGAATCGCCACGTCGGCAAGCGACTGCGGAACTGGCAAGTCAGTGATTTCCAAGGCGGTAGCTTCGGTTATGGCTGCAGCCGTATCAGCTGTAGGCTGTGACATGTGCGCGTTTTGGTACTCTTGTTTGATACGTGAAAGTAGCACTTCTAAATCATCGGTAGAAAAGTAGTCGATAGTGAGCTTGCCGCCAAAGTCAGTCTTTTGAATCTGTACGCGCGTACCGAGTGTTTCAGTAAACTGCTTTTCGATTTCAATCAATTGGAGATCGAACTCGTCTGGATTGCGCTTGCGGATCTTATCAGTCGCGATCTTGCGCGCGATACGTTCAACTTCACGAACCGAAAGCTTCTTGAGGAGAATTTCTTGAAACACCACTTCTTGTTCCTCCTTACGGTCGTTTAACATCAACAGTGTCCGCGCGTGACCTTCAGACAACTTGGCGAGCCTGAGCGCATCAAGCATATGGCTCGGCAAACCAAGTAGGCGAATGGAGTTTGAGACATACTCACGACTACGTCCCATCTTCTTGGCCACCTGCACATGGGAAAGGCCGAACATATTTGCTAGCTGGTCAAACGCGAGTGCCCGGTCTACTGCATTAAGGTCTTCTCGTTGGAGGTTTTCTATTATCGCTAGTTCAAGCTTTTCTTGTTCACTTTGTTCACCTTCGCGAATAATCACTGGCACCTGTGATACTTGTGCCAATTTACTTGCACGCAATCGACGCTCGCCGGCGATGAGCTCGTACTCAGAATAAAAAGTCCCATCATCTCGTTGGATCTCCTTGCGAGTCACCGTTAGCGGCTGCAAAACGCCATACATACGAATAGACTCCGCCAATTCTTGCAGTTTATTTTCATCAAACTCACGTCGAGGCTGAAACGGGTTAGGAACAACCTTCTCGACTTCTACCCAATATATTGAATCTCCTTGAAATGCCATAACGAAAAAATGCCGAGCGTTACCTCCAAACGGTAGCTAAGTGCTCTTGCCCACATTTTAGCACACCCCACTTTTATACCCTGTTTATAACTTTAGCGTTTTCTGGTACACTCGTCTCTGTCGTTTGTTTTTTGTGTGCCGCGGTGGCGGAATGGTAGACGCAGCGGATTCAAAATCCGCTTCTCGCAAGGGAGTGAGGGTTCGAGTCCCTCCCGCGGCACACAAAACGTAAGCAGTTTACCTTGTATAATTATTCGGTGGACGAAGCAATATTGGCCTACATAGTTGGAGTAGCTCTTGGAGATGGTAATTTGTCGAACCCAAATGGAAGAGCGGTCCGACTTCGAATTACTTGTGATAATAACTATCCACAGATCAAAAATGAAATTATTGGCTCGTTGCAAATACTTTTCCCAAACAACCGTGTCTCTATTGTCGCAGGTCCGAAAGAAACTTACTGCAATGTGAGTGTCTATTCAAATAAATTAAACACCCTAATCCCATGGCGTGTCGGTTTTGGAACAAAACATGAGCAAAATGCCAGAGTACCCAAATGGATAAAAGTCGAACAAACTCTCGCCATCAGTTGCTTACGAGGACTTTTACAAACTGATGGCAGTATATACATAGACCGAGGCTATAGAATGGTGAACTTCACAAACAATACACTTGCCTTGGCTCAGGATGTACTGGAAGTCATAGAGAGTCTTGGATATAAGCCAAAGTTGTATAAAGCTGCACAAAAGAGCCTTAACCCAAAATATACAGTCCGGTTATCACGCGAAGTAGATAAGTTTTTGAGTGAGATTAAGCTACAAAAAATTTAGATGTATGCCCAAAGATATTTCAATTTAAATTGTTGCTATCAGCCTAAAAATAATTGCCTACTGATCAAGTCCCATCTAACAAAACTTTACTTTTAGACCAAATTGCATATAGTGCGTACAGTTCAGTACCTAGAAAGGAACCATCATGGACACTCGTGAAATTCTTGCCAACCTCGGTTGTGTACTTGAGGGGGAATTTATCATCGCTCTCAAGAAGGCTGGTGTCGCCTCCAAGTATGTAAACATCGACCCCTTGCTCACAAGACCAGACTTACTTGAAGAGATCGCGAGAGAGATCGTGGCCTCGGCCAGTCTATCCTCTGCCATGTATCCTCCAACAGTAGTTGCAGGTCCGGCTGTCGGAGCGATTCCACTTGTCTATTTGGTGGAAAGAGTCTATCACGACTTTATTCCAGTTATACCCCGGCGAAAAACCGTGTTCGCTGAAAAAAACAAAGACGGTTTTGTTCTGGATCGACTTGGGTTCAAGGAAGCCGTCGAGGGCCAATCTGTCTGGATCGTAGAAGATATTGGTACTACCGGTGACTCGGCAAAGCAAACTGGAGAAGCTATCGTGGCTGCTGGTGGACGCATCAGCGGATACAGCTTCATCTGGAACCGTGGCGGTGTCACAAATGAGCTTATGGGAGCACCTGTGCTTTCTCTCATAAACGAAGCGATTGAGTCCTGGGCACCTGAGGAACATCCTCATTGGGGCAAGTGGCCGCTGGTCACTGACGTCGGCCATCCGGGTAAATTTCCAGACTATCCCGGCCCAAGAATCACACTGCTTTAAAAGCATTACCATAGCTGGCGACCTGCGGTCGCCAGCTATTTTCATTGGCTACAAACCTGTTACACTAGGTTCAGATACGAGGAGAAAGTCCATGTCGATTTCTGCTTCACAGTACGTGAACATCAGGTGCAAAGCTGAAGGTAGAGCGGAGCGCAAGTACCCTAATCAGCCGGAACGTGCCCGAGAAATGGCAGACTCAGAGTGCGCTGAATACAACGGCCCATATAAACTAGAGCCACTCACCAGGACCCAGAAGCTGGAACTACTGCTGGATCGGCAAGCACACGCTATCGACCCGTTGACCATTGACTGCACTGCCCCGCCGACGACTACAAAGCAGCGAAAGTTCCCTGGTCTTTTTAGAGGACACTAACCCCGACCGCAGCACTATGTGTTGCGGTCTTTTCTTTTCCATAAGATCCCTTGTGATACACTAAACAGACATGAAAAAGCCAAAAGTTGTTGCTATTGTTGGTCCAACTGCGGCTGGAAAAACTTCTCTGTCTATCGCTGTGGCGAAGAAATTTAGTGGTGAAATAATTTCTGCCGACTCGCGCCAAGTTTACGTGGGAATGGATATTGGTACCGGTAAGATTACCAAGGAAGAAATGCAAGGTATTCCTCACCACATCATCGATATCACCCCTGCGATGAAAGTCTATACTGGCGCAGATTTTGAGCGCGATGCAACGGTGGCGATCCTGGACATTACAAACCGTAATTGTGTCCCGGTTATTGCTGGAGGTACATTCTTCTATCTTGACCTCCTACGCGGCAAATTACACGCTGCACCCGTAGAACCAAACGAAGATTTCCGCAACTCACTCGCTCACTTCAAGGACGACGAGCTCTTCGCACAACTTCAAGAAAAAGATGCTAAACGCGCTGGAAACGTCGATCCATTTAACCGCCGCAGGCTCGTCAGGGCGCTTGAAGTAATCGAAGCCCTGGGGAGTGTACCGACCTCTGAACCGACCGAATCGCCGTTTGAGTGGCTCATAGTCGGCATTGACGTAGCAACTGATAATTTGCATCACAACATTCACACGCGACTTAAGGAACGTCTGGAGTCAGGTATGATTGAAGAAGTACAGCGACTGCACGAAGAAGGCGTCACTTGGGAACGGTTTGATGATCTTGGTCTTGAATACCGCTACATCGCCCAGCACCTCCAAAACAACCTCACCTACGACGAGATGGTAGTGGAACTGGAAATCAAAATTCGGCAATACGCCAAGCGACAATCGACCTGGCTTAGAAAAGATAAAGAAATTGAATGGTTTGACTCCGCCGACCGCCCAGCGATTTTTGCCCGCATTGAAAACTTTCTCCATGGTGAGTAAAGTTTTTTCATTTGCGAAATTTCTCGAAACCAACAGACTTTTTACCTATCATGTATGATAGGTAAAAAGTCTGTTTAGAACTGCACAGTCTACCTATCATACATGATAGGTAGACTGGTGAGCCTTACAAAACGAAGTAAAATGATTTGTGAAGTTGACCTTACCCTCCCTTTCGCTTACTATGGCGACACCTTGCCTAGCAAGGTAAGGCGTGAGACAAATCAAAATTAAGTAAGGGCCTATAGTTCAGTGGTAAGAAAATTGTGCACAATTTTCTTTCTTCCCACACTCGCTCGGTCATGCAAGAGTAAACTCTTGCGCGACCCTCGCTCGCTCGGAAGGAGAATGCCGCCGAAACGTAGTCCGAAGTAACAAATCAAGAATAAAGTAAGGGCCTATAGTTCAGTGGTAGAATGCCGGTTTCCAAAACCGTTGACCGAGGTTCGAATCCTCGTGGGCCCGCAAAATGAAAGAACCAAAGCGTTTCCATAGCTTTGGTTTTTTCTTATTTTGCGAGGTCCACGAGGATTTGAAGACCTTGCCAGCTCTTTTATGACGTAAGGAAATAAAAGAGCGACAAGGTGTACTGGTCATGTAATGACCGAAATTCCTCGTGGCGCGGTCGCGAGCACTTAGTAGAATTCAAGTGTAGCGAGGAATTATACTTAGTAACTCGTGACCGCCAGACCTTGCGAGAAAGTTTGTGACGTCAGGAAACAAAATATCCATGAGAGTGACCGAATCCTCGCGACCCAAATCATCCCCCCCCCTTGCCATAAAGTATTTTTATAGTATAACTGTCTCAGTCACGTACTTTGGAGATTTAGAGAATGTCAGACGATGTCATTCGCTTATGGACCATTCAAACTCCTATCTCTTGGTCTTTACTGCAACAAAACAACTCCCTTTCAGGCGACGGTCGGCGGGTGGACCCATACTTTAAGCCTGCGTACCGCTGGTTGATGGAACAGATGGCGCTCCGCATAGATGGCTACAGGGGGCGCTTCCCTATTTGGTTTTGGACTGAAAAACCAGATTTCCGCAAATACCGATTCAGGAACTACAGTAAACCGGGCCAGCCGATTGTCTTCCTTGAATGTCTTATTCCAGCCAAACGAGTCCTGCTCTCTGACTACGAAAGCTGGCATGACGTTTTGAATAACTGGCATCTAGCACTCACAGAAGCCGAGAGTGACGATTTTGATAAAAGGATCGACTCGAATCAAATCACCCGGGAAGAGGCAAGCACTGAGAAGCGTCTTAGTTGGGAAAGAGTATTCGACTTCGAATTGTTACGCTCTTATCCGGACTGGCACGGTGAACCCACCCTACAAGCGACCGTAGAAACTCTCCACAAAAAAGAAGTGGTGAAGGCAAGAACAATGACCTTAAAGAGGACTTAGCAAAACAACTAAGTCCTCTTCTTTTTTCTGCTGGAGGCGGGTCCGTTATACCAAGTCTGTCGAGCGCTGCATCCGAGAGTTTCGTGACCGCAAAGAACTGCGCAAAAAGTATCTCATGAGAGTGACCGAATCCTCTTGGCACAGAACGTTATGTTGACATTAAACGTTATGTTGACATTATTTAACTATATACGTATAGTTAGATTATCTTGAATGATTAGCATTCGATGGATTTGTTTTTTACAGGAGGAATTTATGGAGATTGTCGCCACGACCACAAACGGTGCAAACAACCCCGTTGATTGGAAAATCGCACTTCTTGTTCTCTTATGCGGAGGCTGCGGCACCGTCGTCTACTATAACTACGAAGCTGCTGTTGGAAGCTTCACAGACGCACAGCTGGCTTATCTTTGGGTGGCTGGCTCGCTCATCGTTGCTGGCCTGGCAATCTTGCGCGGTATTTACCTCGTATGGGAAGCAAGGCAGCCAGTACAGGCAAATGCGCTCGTCCTGCGGGACGACCTCTTTGCTTTCAGAGACAAAGATTCTGGTCTTTGGGGCCTCGTCTCATCGAGAAACGGAGTTGTCGCCGAAGCTCAATTTAAGGACATTTTGCAGGACAATCCATACCTTGATGCTGACTTGATCAAGGTAGTAGTCGAGGACGGCCGGACCAATGTCTTTTCAATCAGCCAGCAAATAACCTTGTTGCCTGAAGAATACAGTTGGGTCGGTCACCTGAATGACAGTTATCATGTTGTGACTAGCCCGACCGGAGACATGAAGAAGAGGGGGGTTTACTGCACCACCAAGGGAGCTCTTGTGGTGCCGATCGAATTCTCAAACTTCGGAATGGTTGACGAAGGCCACGCGGTGTTCTTTGAAGAAAACCCTCATGCAGACCGATTCGATACACGTTTTTACGGCTTGTACTCACTCGAGCAGCAGGCTGTCGTCGTCCCGACCAGTCTCAGGTATCATCGAATCAAGACTAAGTCTGAAGGCAGCTTCGACCTCGGAAAAGTGGTTGGACACACAGGTTCACGCCTGAGACTGCTATATCCCGTCTGGGAAGACGATGTGTATAACCCTGAAAAAGGTTATATCGAGGTTTGCAAATGGGCTCCGTCTTGGAGGGGTCGCTATCGGGACTTCAATACTCTCCAAGAAAAAACGGAGGAAGGTGTACTGTGCAACTATCTGGGGATTAGATTTCTTTATCCTGAAGGTTCACGTATCTATGAGGTTCGTATCTAGAATCTCCCCTCCCTCAAACATGGGCGACAGAGCAATCTGTCGCCCATTCTTTATGTTTCAGTATATAAAGACTACACTGACTTTATATATGCAAAGTTTGTTTTGACTTTAGAACACCATCTTTTTAAGACTATAAAGTTATGTATTTTCATGAGAATTAAATGGCAATATGCTGGGCTTAAACTTAGTTACTACCTAGATGGACCCTGGAGTTAAGCTTAGGGCACCCGGACAATCAGCCAGCCCAAGTTCATACCCCGCATAGACAGTGCTGACATATGAATTCGTAATCACTGAGATATTCAAGTCGCATAATTCAGCGGACGGCAGACCTAATTTACTTTCAAGTCTTCTCATCGCCAAGGCACGCGCCAGTTCTAGCGGCTCCCGATCTAATGTAACCAAAAGCGATCCAGCGACCTCATCGTAGTAGATATCAAACATTTCCGTCTCGTCGCTATCATACGATTCAAACATCCAGTTGTAATCTTCACTCAGTTCCGTAACGTCCTGCGCAGTAAATGAGCCGTCAATTTGCTTAACAGCACCAGTTTTAGTGGACACCTGCAGTGTCCCATTCTCAAAGTCTGTGGGTACACCTGCCGGAACAGCGCCACCAGAAAAGGTATTTTGCTGATCATCAGTAGTCTGTGAAGTAGTATCGTTGGCATCGTTTTTAATTACGAAGAAAATCAGTACAGAAAGTGTACCTATTAAGATGACGAGCGCTACTGGCAAAAATTTTCTCATATGCTAATTATTGTACGCCACACCTGCGAGCTGAGGTAATCCAATCGTTAAAATTCCCACCGCGCGCATTGAACAATCTACAAGCAATTGCAATATTACTCTGTGCAGTAAGTGTCTGCTGCATACACGACTTATACTTCTCCACATTCGTCACACGGCAGTCCCGAATCTGACAATATCTGACTCCGCCCGAACTCGTCTTAAACTGCAGACAGTTACCCTGAGGGCTGCTGCCATTTTTAGTGAAGAAGTCCGGCGAGCAATTATTGAGCTT
>JAYVBM010000084.1:0-3001 GCA_043750495.1 Minisyncoccota bacterium
TTTACCGTTACAATAAACTCTATGAATAAAACTTATAAAGATAAAATCCTGACACGCTGGCACGGCGTGCCAGCAGCATCAATCTGTGCAGCGGGATGAAGAGAATTACTGACCTCCCTGACCTGAAGGGTAAGCGCGTTATATTACGCGCTTCATTTAATATTCCACTGGATGAGAAGGGTGCTATTCGTAATGCATTTCGTTTAGAGCGAGCCTTGCCAACTTTAAGGTATCTACATGAACAAGGTGCAAAAACCGTCATCATCAGTCATATTGGGCGCGCACCCGAAGAAACTTTAAAGCCAATTTTTGCCGCACTTGAGAGCCGATTTCCCATCCACTTCGGCGGAGTGATAACAAGTGACTCGTTCAAAGAGCGAGCGAATCTGATGTCCGACGGAACGTTTCTGATGGCCGAAAACATTAGACAAGATGAACGCGAGGAGACCAACGATATTGAGTTTGCAAAACTCCTGGCCCAGTTTGGTGACATCTATATCAATGATGCTTTTGCAGAGGCTCACCGTGAACACGCTTCGCTGCATGCTTTGGCGACATTACTACCGGCTTATGCTGGACTGAATTTGCTGCAAGAGATCGACCATCTAAAGAAGGTCATGGTGCCTGAACGTCCATCTCTCTTCCTTCTAGGCGGAGCGAAATTTGAAACTAAGATGCCGCTCGTGGAAAAATATCTCAACGTGTACGATCATATATTTATCTGTGGGGCACTTATGAACGACGTCTTTAAGGCCAAGGGCTACGAGGTAGGGGAGTCACTGGTGTCTGATGTTTCTCTAGCCGGCGCGAAATTTCTCGCTAGTGAGAAAATTATTTTGCCGGTTGATGTTATGGTGGAAGGTCCGCGCGGTACAGCAACAAAAAAACCGACTGAAGTCGAGCCAGATGAAAAAATCATGGACTGCGGACCTGAATCTGTAGCCCTTTTGGCTACTTATATTAATAGTGCCAAAACAGTACTTTGGAACGGACCGTTTGGTAATTATGAACGCGGCTTCACTACCGGTACTACAAAGACAATGAAAATTCTTGCGGAGTCGAGGGCATTTTCCGTGGTTGGTGGCGGCGACACGGTGGCGGCGATTCAGGAACTTGGACTCAACGACAAAATCGGATTTGTCTCCATCGGGGGTGGCGCGATGCTCACCTATCTCGAACACGGTAGTACACCGGTGTTAGACTTGCTCAATTAGTCTTAAGAAAAAGCGGCAGGGCTCAGGCCCCGCCGCTTTTTATATTTGTAGCTCAGCTTTTATCATCTGTGCTTGCTCAGCGAGATTGTCGTCCCGTGCTTCTACTCTTTCACACATAACATTACCAAGGTTGGTGACGGTATCTGGCGTCGGGTAGATTTTTATATGGACATGCGACACCTCAAACCCCTCAACAACCAGACAACTCCGAGTCACGCCAAATGCCTTATCGGAGGCCAGAGCTACATTCTTAGCGACCTGCATAAGCCTCTGGTATTCTTCGTCTGTTAGGGTAAAGAGGTAGTCAACTTCGCGTTTAAGAATAACCATTGACTGCCCAAGTAGCGCTGGATATTTATCCATAATAACTACACAAAAGTCGTCTTCATAGACAAAGTGGCCAGGAATTTCACGGGCAATAATTTTTGAAAAAATAGTCGACATGTGTTTAGAATGTTACCATACGCTCATTCCATGACCACCTACCTTTTTCCGAGTACTCCTGTTGAAACGGTTGCGCCTGGGCTGTCACCTTTGGTTAATAGGCTCCTTTCGACACGAGATATAGGTGACCTTGCTTCCTTCTTAGAACCTCGCTACGACGAACATCTGCATGATCCGTTTCTCTTGCATCAGATGGAAGAAGCTGTTGCCCGAATCAAAACTGCGTTTGCGGCTGATGAAAAAATTGCCATATTTAGTGATTATGACTGCGACGGTATCCCGGGCGCGGTGGTATTGCATGATTGTTTTAAGGGAATAGGTTACGCAAACTTTGTTAATTATATTCCACACCGACACTACGAAGGTTTTGGATTGAACACTGGCGCCATTGATAAGCTGGCCGCTGACGGTGTAAAGCTTATCATTACAATTGATTGCGGGACTTCAGATGTGCAGGCTGTCGCACATGCCAAGGCAAAAGGAGTCGATGTGATTGTGACCGACCATCATGAACCGCCCACTGTACTGCCGGAGGCTGTCGCTGTCGTTAATCCAAAGCTCGGCGTGTATCCATTTACAGAATTATGCGGAGCGGCGGTGGTGTTTAAGTTATCCCAAGCGCTTTTAGCACGGACAGATCATTCGCTCATTCCCGGTGCAGAAAAGTGGTGGCTTGATATGGTGGGTATTGCGACGATCGCCGACATGGTACCGCTCATCGGAGAGAACCGAGTACTCGCGCGTTATGGGCTGCAGGTTTTGCGCAAATCACGGCGACCAGGTTTGCAGCAATTACTTAGGAAAAATAAAGTCGAGCAGCAGTACATGACTGAGGAAGACATTGGTTTTACCATTGGTCCTCGTATCAACGCTGCCTCACGGATGGATAATCCAGAAGACGCTTTTAATATGCTGGCTGCGACCGATGTGGTAGAGGCGGGTAGGCGAGTTGATCATCTAGAGAAACTAAATCAAGACCGTAAAACTATGGTGGCGCTTATGACCAAAGAAATAAACAAGCGTTTGGAACACTTGGATGCGATTCCTCTGGTACTGGTACTGGGTAGTCCACAGTGGCGGCCGTCACTAGTTGGTCTGGCTGCCAATAAGCTGGCCGAAGAATACAAGCGGGCAGTATTTATTTGGGGTAAAGATGGTAATGATGTTTTTAAAGGCTCGTGTCGCTCTGGTGGTGGGGTAAGTGTAGTGAAGTTGATGGACAAAGCGAGGGAAGTATTTTTAGAACACGGAGGGCATCATTTCTCCGGTGGTTTTGCCGTACATGACGAACATATCTTTACCTTGAGTGAAAAACTGAATCAAGCTTTTTTGGACTTAGGTGA
>JAYVBM010000085.1:0-2997 GCA_043750495.1 Minisyncoccota bacterium
CTTTAATTTCAGAGTTTTGTCAAGTTCAGCACTCATTTCAAAGAACTTACTTTGTGTATATCTTACACTAAGATATACTACTGTCAATTACTTGTCAAGAACAGACTATCGCTCCCTCTCCAGCCGCTTATAGAGTGTCAGGAAAATGCTTTTCTGGAAGTCTGCAATGGCTTGGTTCTCGATAATTGTTCCGGTCAGAATATTGAAGTCAAGTAGTGAAATTTTGTTACCGTAAATAAACTGGATGACGTTGTGTTCAAACACTTCGTCCGTGTCTTCAATGTACCGAATCGAGCGCTCTAGTCGTGGTTGCTTGTGACTTCCCACATAGCGGGTAGTGATAGTGCGGCGTTCAAGCGCCTTGGCGTCCCGCAGCGGTCGATATGTTTCGGGCACTACCGAGTCTATATATACCTGATCTTTGGCAGAATTAAACTGGTAGAACACGTCGTTCTTTTTCAAGCTGGTGACGACATCCAAGAAACAGAGGGCCAATCCCTCTTCACCACGTAGTACACGCAAACCATCTTTTTGTTGTTGCTTCTGCTTCAATGCCAACAGTTCTGGCAGCGTATGTTTTGTATCCTGCAAAATCTTTTTGGCTCTTTCTACCAGTACGTGTGGCGAAGCCGCCTTATAGTGTGTCCGCCTACCAACTTCAACCACTTCGACCAATTCCTTTTCTTTTAGAAACTCGAGTAGTTCCATAATGCGAGGTCGATGAAACTTGGTCATCACCATAAGCCTAGCGATACTTGCCTCCTCATGTTCTAAAAGCCGCAAATATAAGTTTATTTCCGCTGGAGTGAGGCTGAGGTTTTTTAAAACTTGAGTGATTGGTTCCATATGTACTAAATATAGTACATATTAATTGATATAAATCAATATTTAAAACTTGAATTAAACTAAATAAATTACATTTTACTAAGAAAAAACTATACTTTTCTTTTTCTTTCTGTACAGTACTATAGGTCGTTCTTTGACAGGAGGAAAATATGGCTAAGAAAGCTACGGTTCGAATTATCCCACGCGGGGGAGTCTCCATCGTCAGCTGCGGTAATATGCTGCAGACTGCACTCGCTGCTCAGGCACAACTTGAAAAGCGTGGCGTACCAGATGTCACCGTACAAGAGCTTGGGATTACTCGCTTCCCTTGTGGGGAGGTGAAGCCAAAAATCATCGAGAACGTACGGGGTAAGGAAGTCTTCTTTTTCTTTGGCTTTACCAACGGTAACTTCAACGACGAGATCATGACTCTGTACCTGGCTCTCAATGCCCTGGATAAGGCGGACTGCAAACGCACGACGCTTATGCTTCCTTTCTTTCCGTACACACGGCAAGACCGAAAGGATGAACCTCGAGTACCTCTATCGGCTCGAGCGATCATCGACCTGCTCTGCTTGAGTGATTCGTTTGAACGCATTGTCACCATGGATGTACACTCCGAGCAAATTGAATCTTCTTTTCCTCAAAAGGTAAAGATGGATCACGTACCGGGTAGTCTGCTTATGACGGCCTGGGTAAAAGAAACGTTCAAGAAAA
Source organism: Minisyncoccota bacterium (assembly GCA_043750495.1). Taxonomy (GTDB): domain Bacteria; phylum Patescibacteriota; class Minisyncoccia; order Phycocordibacterales; family UBA918; genus OLB19. The sequence continues at coordinate 1,543 of JAYVBM010000085.1, forward strand.
AATCACTTCGTGACATTGTTGTGATTGCACCGGACAATGGAAGTGCGAAGCGCGCGAAGAAACTCGCTCGCCTTATCTCTCCCGACGTCCCAATCGCCATCTTCGACAAAGAGCGCACGAAAGACGGTACCGAACTTGGTGCCATCATCGGTGCGTCCGTCGTAGGTAAAATCTGCATCATCAACGATGACATGATTGATACCGGAGGCACCATCGTCGATGCAGCTAACGAGCTTAAACGACTCGGTGCCAAAGAGGTGATTATCTCAGCAACCCACCCCATATTCAGCACGAAGAAGGGAAAGACTGCCTACGACACCCTTGCGGACGCAAGTGTGCGAGTGGTCGTGACTAACTCACTACCAACAAATCCACACGAATGGCTCACTGTCATTCCAATTGGTGCTCTTTTGGGTGATGTGATCTTCGAAAACATCACTCCCGACGGCAGCGTCAGCAAAATCATCAACGGAGAAAAGTGATATGAGTGACCCGCTTTTGCAAAGGGCCGCAGCGTTGCTGCGGCCCGTCCCAGACTTTCCCATACCAGGCATTCTGTTTTGGGACATTGCGCCGGTCCTGCGCGACCACGAAGTGGTCGCTCATCTCGTCGACCTGATGGTTGAGCGATGGGAAGACGAACAGATTGATGTTGTCGCTGGCTTTGATGCCCGTGGTTTCATCTTCGGTCCGCTTCTGGCTCAGCGACTCGGTGTTGCCTTCGAGCAAATCCGCAAGAAAGGCAAATTGCCCGGTACCACCATCGAGCAAAAATATGATCTTGAATACGGAAAGGGTTCCGTGCTTGAGATGATCGATGACGGTTTCATCGCCGGCAAGAACGTACTTCTTCTTGATGATTTGCTCGCTACTGGCGGCACTGCTTGGGCTGGTGCGGAGCTGGTTGTGCAGTTGGGTGGAAGGGTGGCTGGCTTTGCCTGCGTCACTGAGCTGGCCGAACTGGCTGGCCGATCAAAGCTGATGAAATATCCGATTCAGTCACTGATATCGGTAATCGAAGGCGCTGCGCACGTAGAAGTAGAATACTGCGTTGACCTCCTAGCGTTTGATCAGAGAACGAGCGACCTACTGTTGGTCAACCGTCTGAACGAACCACGCGGACTCGCCATGCCAGGCGGACGGATCGAGTTTGAAAGTCTGCTCGCTGCTGGACTGCGTGAGCTGAGGGAAGAAACTGGATGTTCCTTTCCCTACGATTACGTGCTTTTCCACTCGGTGCTGACCAAATCCGGTCGCGACCCGCGTGGACTTAAGGTGTCGTATGTACTGCTTGTACTCTCTGACACGAGTAATCCGCGAGCCGAACCCGGCAAAACGGAAATCGTGAAGTTCTCTAAAGCAGACGGTCTACCTGATCGCTCACTCTTTGTTTTGGGTCACGAAGTGGCGGTGTACGCGATTCCCAACGTGCTCAAACAATTTGGTATGAGCTCC
>JAYVBM010000086.1:0-4491 GCA_043750495.1 Minisyncoccota bacterium
TCCAAAAGCTCATCGAATTCAGTTCTCTCTTGCACAGCGCAATCTTTGGCAACACTTTCGGTGACGCTATCGGCTCCGTTTCTGGCTGTGGTTTCAGAAAGGCTGAGCAACTGTGTCTGCTGCTTAGAAATTTGCTGGATCACTTGGTCACGTACATTTCCCAACCGTAGATATACAACGACGGCAGACGTAATATAGAGGACCGCCACAAAGGCTAACACTTTCATAACCTTGCTGTACTTGGAACTTTTGTTGGGCGCGGCTGATTCCATATCTGTGTGGCTGTTTAATTATTAGCTAGTTTGGTGACGTCATTTATTTCCTTCTCAACGTTCCTTTGCGATGTCAAAAGAGCCTTGTCGAGCACCATGATCATGTCTGATTCCGCCTTGGTCAGCTTCTTTGTTTTGCGAGATTCAGCGATTAGTCCTTCTTGATGTCTAAGTTCTGCTTGAAGTGAAGTAAACTCTCGGTGCAAAATCTCTAGTGCTTCAGAAGATTCTCTACTGATTTGCTTACGGAAGCGGCGGAGATACATGACCATATACCAACTACCCGCCACAGCCAGTCCAGCCAGAGCAATTAGTGGGATTATCACTGACAGATAACTGACTAGTAATGAACCCACTCTAATAAAACCTGATTGTTGGACAGCAATGCGGATAGTGTCTGAATCTAGGCTCTGCGCTCCGTAGGCATCAGTTGCCCTGGCTTTCAACTCGTACACTCCTGTACTAAACTTGCCTTCCGGAATAAATGTGAATACCCCAGAGCCATCAGCGGTTACTTGATAAGTAACTGGTTCGGTACCGACTTTTGTGAGAGTTATTTCAACGATAGCATTTGGTCTGGTGGTACCTTTTATTACCGGGATTACTTGTTCATTAATTTCTTGCGGGTATTCAGTAAAGATGGGCTTTTCAAATGACTCTACGTCAAACGAGTAGTTACCAATTATGCTGTTACCAGCTTCGTCTAACGCCTCAATAATGACAGTATGGTAACCAGGACCGACTGATGGAAGCTTGATGGTACCGGTAGCGTTATCGCGTGTCACTTCGAACATTTCTCCCCCGTCAACTTGCACCTTAAACTTAGTTACATCTGAAGTAGCATCTGTCACTTCTACCAATAACTGTTGTTCGGGATTGTTAGTGTCTGCATTCTCTGGTTTAGAAATTTTGATCTCAGTCGGTTTTTGACTATCAACCGCTAGGCGGTAGTGTGAGACTTTACCCCAACCATCTGCGTTTTTGAATTGCACGTGAAAATAAGAAACCCCTTCATCTAGATCATTTAGAGTAATAGTGCGAATTGGTGAATCGTAGACTTTTGTCGGTACTGCTGTGGCACGACTGTCGAGCAGTGTTCGCACTGCAATTACTCCGTCTGGTACGCTCCAGTTCAACACGGCCTCTTTGCTGGTATGCCACTGTTTTTGATCTGCGTGGGTTGAAGAAGTTACGCTAGGCGCACCTGGAGTATTAGCTGGGGCGACATATTCGACGATCACCTCTTCAGCCTCTGGAGTCGGAGCGGCTGCTTGGATAGTAAAGGTTCCTCCGTTCATAGAAGTAAGAACATTCGTGCCGGCTCCGTCGTTCGCGAGGACTGATGCGCTTGAAAATGAAACCTTTGAAGCACCCGATCCTTTGGCTTTGAACGTAACCGTCATGATATTACCCGAACTGCCTGTGTAACCAGATGGCAATCCTCCGCTAAAGCTGACGGTGCCTCCACTGTTTGAAAACGATGGTTCAGCTACCCATAGATTAAAAATAGAACCTGATCGGTTAACACTCACCACTGATAGTTCGCTTGGGTTGAAGTTGAGAGTTCCTTCTGCAGCGTTAATTGGTTTACCTGAAGTATTAACGACGACTCGAACAGTGAAATTACTGTTACTGGTGTACACCCCCGTGCCAGGAGACACTGATAGAGTGGCGGCCTGAGCAGCTGATACAAATGTAAAGTAAGCGAGCGAGAAAAAACAAACAAAAACTATCTGTCTCATCCACCTATTTAGCGTTAGTGTCTTTGTCATTTTATTTTTTCTTACTATTAAGCTCAGGTTCGACAGTCTCAGTTTGCGCGCGGAGTCGTCTTCGTTTGATGAAGGTGCGTACGCCGACTCCTATCATCAACAATATGATCAAGCCAATAAATCCGGCGGCCGCATATAAGATGACTGCACTAGTTGGCATGGTACGAATAGCCTCGTCAGGTACCAAAGTGGCAATGTGCTCGTTACCGGCTTTGTCGATTGCCTTTACTCGAATGATGCTATTTAAAGACTGGTCCTTAAGTTCGTACGGACTAGGTGTCACTATCCACGGTGCGTCGGCCCTACCCCAGTCAAACGTCCAAAATTCAGTGAGCTCCTCCTCCATAACCTGGTATTGGTCGATACCAGTTTGTTTGTCGCTAGTGTTAAAGGCGATGAAATAGTTTCCATTAAAGGCGAATTCATCCTTATGCAGGGTAATGCTAAATGGTTCAGGTTCTACATTATCGGTAATGACAGCCTCGCGCCACGGATCCTTTAGTTCTGCCCCAGGGTTCTTGCTCAAATCAATACTCGCGCCAAATAGAGCGAGTTCCGCTTTTGTCCCAAATCCATCGTTTACGTACGCGGTGGTTTCTGGAGCAAACTCGATTTTTGCAGTACTAGTTGCCTCCGAGTTTTGTCCGATGGAGAATCCGGGGGATCGAAAAACAAGCTGGACCAGAGTATTGGTGAGTCTTGGATCGCCCGGCACTCGGCCACAGTAGCCGTTTGGAATGCCGCCGGCAAAGGTGACTGTGCGATTTACCTGGTCAATTTTTGGACGTTCTACCCACATACTAAAAATAGAATCGCCGGTTGAGACATCAGTGAGGATCACGTTCTCTGAGTAGCGGATTACTGCATCCACTGCATTAATACACTCCTCGTTTGCTTCGTCAGTATCAAGTCGCACCGACATGGTAATAGCATCTCCGCGCCCCAATGACGAGAACGGCGGATCCATGTATAAGGAGGCTGCTTCAACTGTGATAGTGCTAGTACACACTACAAAAGTAGCTACCACAAACAAGAGCGGGGTCTTTCTCATAAGGATAGTATAGCAACCAACCCGCTATTTTTTTGAGCCTGTACACAAGCAAACAGCTCAGCCCCCAACTTCCAGTATCATATGCCTCACTTACTCCTGCGATCACTCCTAGACAAAATTAACAACACTTGTGCATCATCGATCAACCAGACCAACCTTCCTGTCATTATATCTTATAAGATATAATGACAGGAAGGGTAGAATTTACAGCTATGTTTGCTCTGGTTTCTTTCATTCATACTTCGTAATTAAATCTTTCAACCAGTCTCGATATCTTATAAGATATAATATACACAATATGCGCAAAAAATTAGAAAAAATGAAGCCTACTGAGAAGGCTGCGACAGAAGCTGCTTTGTCTGGTGTTCTTAAAGGACTTAATAATAATGCAGAGAATTTTATAAATAGCATGTTGACGGAACGAGAGCGTCTTACCATCGGTAGACGTGCACTGATTGCCAACTTGATTGTTTCTCGCCACACACAAATGGAAATCAATCAGATGCTTAGTGTGAGCCCCAATACCTACTCCAAAATAAAACGCTGGATTGACGATGAACTGCCCAACTTCGAAACCACCAATGAGGTCGAACGAGCAAGAATGCGCATAAAGCATAAGGAAAGACCGTATTACCCTAACCCGCTTACATTTGAAGCTTTAAGGAAAAGATATCCTATGGACTTCTTACTTTTTAACTTATCAAAAGAACTAATCGATAGCCTCAAAACTTAGTTTTTATATCTTATAAGATATAAAAACTAGTTGGTGGATATAAATGATGTTTGCTACAGATCGCTGCAGACTGTTTCGTTTGTCTTACAAGCTTTGTAATCAAGCCTGCAGCTCGCTGCAAGCTATTTCTCCCCTTGGAAGGTCGAAATATCTTAAGCGCCTGTATATATTCGACATAGTCGCAGCGGAGATTAGTATCCATTTCTACAGCTCTCCGCCGACAGATTCTCCCCTTGCAAGGTCGAATCTGCCGAGGAGCCTGTATACTTTCGAAATAGTCGCGCTACGCGCTCGTTTTCTCAAGCAAAAAACCCTTCTCGTGGTGGGAGATAGGGTTTTTTGATTTTAACTCCAAGCTTAGAGTCAGTATTCATTAGAATACTGGGGTTGCGATATACGTTAGTACCGCGTTGTAGTCGTCGGCTGCTTCTTGCAGACCACTTGTCTGCACTCGGTAACCGACAGTCGTGGTTCCGACTCCTCTCGTCGCACCATTGGCTGGGCCGGTATGAGACATAACTTGAATTGGTGTAGTCGAAGCCGAAACATATCGGTCTCCACCGCCACCAGTGTTGTAGTTTGCCCCACCTGAGAGCGCTCCATCGTCTGTGGTAACACCCCAGTGACCGTAGGTATTTTCAGAACCTGGCGTTCCGGCCGGTG
>JAYVBM010000087.1:0-10824 GCA_043750495.1 Minisyncoccota bacterium
GGCAATACAAACGCCTCATTCATTTTTTTATAAGAAAATTTTGTAGTCACAATATCAAATTGAATATTTGGTAAAGCTTTCATAAGATCGTACAACGCCAACTCGGCTGGACCGGCGTGTGGCAGGTACGTCGTAGAAAATACGAGCACCCGCATCTGTGCAGCAGCCACTGTACCGATAGCAGCCTTCACTTTTTCTATCCAGTCAGGCAATTGATGTTGCTGACGCCAACCCAGCGACTTTACTAGTTGATTATCAACACCCGAAGTGAGGCGGTTACCCTTACGCTCAGGCAACATTACTACCTCGCGACCAAATAGCTGGGCTACTTCGGACACTGAATAAGCTGTGCCAGCTCCAATACCATACCCATCTCCCCGCCCTTTTTCGCTTACCAAAATTAGCCCGTCAACAATGTCGCGCACATGGGTAAAGTTTCTGGTTTGTGTCCCTGGAGCAGTGATCGTTAGCGGTTGACCATTACGGTAGAGCTCTGTAAAAATTCTAATCAATGTCCCGTAAGGACCCGACATCTCACGTGGACCATAGACATTATAGAAATACGTAATCGCAAACGAGAGGCCGAACCACTCTGCATAATTTTTTACCAGTTCAGTGTTAGTTGCCTTTGTCCACGCATACGGACTTTGGTCACGACCTTCACCATTGTCAGCAAATTTTGTCGAGGAACCAGCGTAAATAATTTTACTTCCTTTGCGCCGACAAAATTCTAAAACAGCAAAAGTGCCGGTTTTGTTTAAGTCCCACACTAACTCAATATCTTCAAAACTTTTTTCGGTGCGGGCGTACTCACCTAGATGGAACACGATATTTGGCGTCTCGGGAATTAGCGCCGCAATGTCTTTGGTATGCCCAGTCCGATACGCTACTCCTTCAACGTGATTTTCTGGAGAACCGGTAAAATAGTTATCCAGCGAAATAACTCTGTACCCTTCGGTCACGAGACGTTCACACAAGTGCGAGCCTACAAAGCCGGCTCCGCCGGTCACCACCGCTAATTTCGCTTCCATACAGTACCAAATAGTACCAGAAATCAGTCACTTTGGTTACGAAGTATCTTGAAGGCAGTACCGACCAAGCTGAGTGTAAGTAACACTGAAATAGCTACATAGGGCCAGGCGGTGTTTAATGCATCCGTGGTAGAAGAGGCAGACTCCGCTGCCCAGACTACATCGCCGATCAAAAATGAGTTCATATAGAACCTACAAAAATGGCACACTTCTTCGTTATCCTACGCAAAATACTACTCAATGTACCAGTGTATCCCTTACAGGGACGGTACACTTTTCGCAACAACTGCTCAAAGTCTTGCGAAAGTCTCCCAGACTTTCTCACCTCGTCGTATTTTTCTTGGACGCCTCGAATTGCACTCATTTGTGTAGGTTCTATCATAATTAAGCAAATGGCGAACGATCCTGCTTCTCATCACGCAACATACGGCGGATGACATTTGGATCGAGGGTAGCAGAGTCACTTTGACCGAACTGTGGTGTTGCCCGCCGGGCTGCACCCATACTCGCCTCAGTCGCTGACTGTGCCGACCCACTTGGCGCACTTTGTTCCTTCATCATAGGAGCGGGAGCTGGCGCAGTGTCTTTTTGTGAACTGTTTTGCAAAACCGATGCCAGCGCACTCTTTAAATCAGCTTTCGCATCTGTCTGTACTGGTGCGGTCCGGTCAATCGGTTTTAAAAATACAGTCTTGCTGTCTACTTTTTTTATCTCTGGTCGACGTTCTCTATTGCCATCTCTGTTACTTTCTCGGTTGCCCTGTCTTTCTCGTGACGGCTGTCTTTGCCCTTCTGCAGACTTGGATGATTGATTGTTTGGCCGCAGTACTTCTTTTCTTTCGGCTACGGGCGGCGGAGTCACTTTTACATCAACAATGGATTTAGTTGTTCTCTCGACTGATTCTGAAGAAGTGATTTTCACTTCCATAACTGGCGCAGTCGCTTCGGCTGGTTGTTGCGCCACCGACTTTTCTGATAGGCTTTGATCTTGACTCATCCGGCCTAAAATCGCCCGCAAATCATCGGGTGTTTTTTGAGGTGGTGTTTCTCTGCGGACGGGCGGGCGAGTACCTTCACTCGTAGCGGTTTCTTCGCGGCGCACAGGTGGTCTGTCCGTTCTTTCGGGCGTGCCACCATAAGCTGGTTTTTTGGGACCATCTTTGCGGGGACTAGATTCCCTTGGTGCAGCTGGTTCTGGAGTATGTAAATCAGTGACGATCTTTTCGACATCTTCACGCCGGTTAGCGAACGCCTTACGGCTAGCGTCAATCGCCATCCCTCTAAACGACACTGGCGGTTGTGTCACTGGCGGCAGAGTCGCGGCCGAAAATGGTTGTGAGCCTACCCCGTCGATCATGAGTGTTAGGTAGATTTGGGCAAAACCAAGATTCACCAAGTCGGCAGCCAGGAAAGTCGGAGTAAAGACGGTCTCCAGGACCTCCGCATCAAAAGGACCGACCCGAAAAGTTACCGTCGTTCCGACGTTACCAAACACGGCGTCCCTCACCTCCTCTTCCATCTGCGCAATGTACTGGTGCGCGATGATAAGGTTGAGATGGTACTTACGAGCTTCAGAAAGAATGTTGGCAAAGGTGGCGTTGGCGAATGACTGAAATTCGTCCACGTAGAAATAGAAGTTTGGCATCGTCTTCATGACGCTTGGGTGCAAGTCCGCGCGACTCATAGCGGCGAGATAAATACGCGTCGTGAGCATGGAGCCAAGCAAGTTGGCGTTGGTCTCTCCGATGAGACCTTTGGAGAGGTTCATAATAAGAATCTTTCGTTCATCCATCATCTGACGAATATCAAAACTTGAATGCGGTTGGCCGATGATGTTTCGAATCAGAGGGTTGCCGGTAAACTGCCCGACTTTATTTTGAATCGCTGGTAGCGCGTCGGCGGTGAAGCGTTCAGTGTAGTTGGCAAATTCATCAACCCAAAATGACTTCACGGCTGGGTCAGTACAGGCCGCCACCACTTTTAGTCGGTAGGCTTTGTCACTAAACAATCGGTTAACCGACAAGAGTGTGGTGTCTGGGTATTCAATAAGCACCAAGAGGGCATTAGTGAGAATGTACTCCATACGAGCACTCCAGGCATCCACCCAAATCTTTTTGAACGTGGACATCAGACCCGACACCACCAAGTGACGCTTGTCCGGACCCACATCTTCCATAATATTGAAAGCTACTGGATGATCGAGGTCAAACGGCGCAAAATAAACCACATCCTTAATGCGATGCTCAGGAATGTACTCAAGTAATGTCTCGGCGGCTGACCCGTGTGGGTCAATAAACGCCATGCCTTCACCGTTCATGATGTCTTGCGCGGCCATGTTCTCAAGCAAAGTCGACTTACCCATACCCGTCTTTCCGACCACGTACATATGTCGTTGTCGGTCTTTCGCTTTGATACCAAACGGTATAAAAGCTCCACGCGAATCGGTCTTGGCGAAGTAGGTTATTTTCTCTGGATCGAACATTGTCATACGATGCTCACAGTATACCCCATCACTAAGTTTGCTGTCGCTCTGTTTTTATACTCTGTGTCAAGGGTAGAATTTGTTTTCACAAGCTGGGTAATTAAATATAATTGGTGAGCTTAAAACTACAGAAAACTTAGTGTGGGGTATACCCCGACACTAACTTTTGGTCAGTTAGTCTTCAACACTTGGTGTCTGTGTACAAGGTAGCTTTTACGACACTTTCTTTGAATATCTAGAAAACTTGTCGCTTTGCGACGGACCCAAAGTTAGTGTGGGGTATACCCCGACACTAACTTTTGGTCAGTTAGTCTTCAACACTTGCTGTATGTGTACAAGGCAGCTATTACGCCAGTTCCTTTGAATACCTAGAAAACTTGTCGCTTTGCGACGGACCAAAAGTTAGTGCGGGGTATACCACTAGCGTTCAAATCGCTCTTCCACAAAATTAATGAGGAGTTTCACATCGTCTGTTCGATGTGCCGAGCCTAGCAAGATCACAGCTACAGTGCGGTCGGAACCTTGAATGGTGACCGTATGCAGCGATATTGATGTCTGGCCGGCAGCCGACGTTTCGCCCACTTTTCCGCCGACAAAGTTGTCGAGGTCTTCAACGTCGTTGAAGTTGACCAAGTCCGAAAACTCGTTGGCATCCAGGATCGTAGAAACCTCTCCTTCAGCAGTAATATCAAAAATAAATTGTCGGTTCGTACGGATGTACTGAGTCAGCCGGAACAAATCGCCTAGCGAGGAAATGTTGTCCGAACTCAATCCAGAGGGGTCGTTGAAGTTGGTGCTAAGCATTCCCAGTTCCATCGCTTTGGTATTCATTTCCTCCACAAACTCTTCCTTGCCATACTCGGCTGCAATGACTTCGGCTGCTTCGTTGGAAGACTCCACTAATAGTAGCTGCAAGAGACTGTACATCGACACACTAGTACGGTCTTGTAAGCGCGGAATCATCGACGTCACAAAAGTTGAGGAAGACACTTGTATCCGACTATCGAGATTGAGCTTTTCGGCGGTTACTACGGCCGTCATTAACTTGGTGAGTGACGCAATCGGTACCGCCACGTCAAGATCGCTAGCCGCCAAGATTGATCCATTTTCTACGTCCGCGATTAAGTAATGCTCCGTCTCAATATCAGGGACGGTTGGTTCATAGACAAAGGCATCGCCTTCGGCTGGTTTCTGGTGTACCAAGACAGGCATACCTTCTTCTACACCATTAAAGAGTTCTTCGGCCGCTTCGTCAGCAATTCTGATTCCACCACCAACAAAGTCTTCGAGGACTTCACTCTTGTCGGGATACTTTGGATAACCATGAATGATGTAGTTACCCTCAAAGACTACCGCCCACGGCAGATAAACTTGGGCAGCGTTAGAAAACTCGAGCTCTTCTTTTTTTTCAATTTGATACAAACCTGAGGGCGCATCAAACCAGGAACCTTCCTCACCGAGAGCCTCCACTTCGGTACTTAAAACCAAGACGCCGTCTTCAAAGAAGCGGAGCATCTGCGCATCCATGTCGACTTCAATAAAACTGATACCCTCCTCTACAAAAGCATCTCTCGTCTCAGTAAAAAAGTTTTCGTGCGAAAGCGCATCTAGTGGACCGTACGACAAGGTTACCTTATTAAATGTGGTCGGGTCCACGATGGTGACAGTTGGTGCGGCAAACTGTTCAGTAGATGTCGCTAGGCTATAGCCTGATACCATCGCAAACAAAAACGCGGCGGCGGCAGTGGCCGACACGAAAACACGCACCGAACCGATGAATGCGCGTTTAGTCCGTGACCGTTTCTTACGCACGAGGCGACCACTCGCTGGAATAAGCGAGCCGATACTTTCGTTTGGCTGATCGTCAGAAAAAGACAACAGACGCACTGACTGGTCAGTTCTTTCAAACATACCCTAATGATACCGCACGAGACAAGTCAAAATCGCCGAAGCCCACAGTTAAAAAAGCGGCGCTGTAGGCGCCGCTTTTAGCTAGATTTATTGAGTTATAACGTTACAAATCTCGGCGCGCGAGTTCCGCATTAAGAACCGGGATGCAGTGGTCACGCACAGATCTCAGTGCGGGGCGTGTATGCATTTCATTCAAGATTTTCTTGATTTCTTCTAAGGATAACCGGGAGATCACCTCTATGTACCTAGGTTTATCGAACATAGCTACTCTCCTTCCTCCGAGACTATATCAAAAAGACCATTTCTGTCCAACACTTCTGGCTAACACCGGATGTGTTAGCCAACTACACCCGACAAAGGCCGGTCTTTTGTTAGACAAAGGACCGGCCTTTGTTTTATTCTGGTCCGTTGAGGGCGCCTCTGGTGTAGTTGTTTGACGGGGCCCAAATCATCCAGCTATCTACGCCGGCGTCGTAGCTGGCTTGGATCTGGGCGCGCACGTCAGCGGCATCGTAATCCCCGCCGTAGTCAAAGTCTTGAATCCAAGTACGCAGTTTTTCGGGGCCATAGCCCGGCTTCATGTAGACCGCTGGGGTGGAAGTACCGACCCGCTGGTGGAGGAAACCTTGCATGGGAGTAGTCGGCGCTTTCAAACGGTCGACCCCTGTTTTCATGGCGTGGTAGACGATCTGGTATGGATGGTCGTTTGGGTCACCAAGTCCTAAGTAATTCTGCGGGTAGTGCGATGGGTAGACCATCGGAGCCAAGAAGTCGAAGTATGGCGCGGCGCGGTCCTGCACCTGACCAATCGAAAGATCGTTGTAGTTGGTGGTCGTCATGCCAAAGAGGTCGGCTGAAGTGTACGGAGTACTCGATGCCCGACCGGTGTTTTCGTGACGGTAGGTTGCGAAGCGGTCTTCTTCATCAAGTTTTTGATTAAGGTATCTGAAAAAAGCTTCAAGATTCGCCTGTTTGTCCATCCCATACTCCCCCGCCACACTGCGCGGGTAGTACGTGTCACTCATGTTGCCGTCACTGGGATAGCGGATGTAGTCGAAATTGATTTCATCGAAACCCAGGTTGTACACTTCAGTGGAAAGTTCAATCAGGTGATCCCAGTACTGAGTCGATGCCACATCAACAAACGAGAGTCCTTTATGGTCTGCCCACACGGTTGACTGATCGCTGCGCAGCACAGCCTCTGAAGGATGCTTATTGGCATAGAGCGGATCTTGAAATACAGTTACCCGCGCAATGGCGAAGATATTGTTATCGTGGAGTATCTGCACGAGTCCGCGCATATCTGGCGTACCGCACACTGCGGCGTCCCAGGCTGGTTTCCAGGCAGCACTTTCTGGTGAAAATGAAATCGTACCCGAGTAGTCTTTGATATCGATAATGATGCTGTTGATTTCGGTTTCTTTGGCGAGTGCAATGATACGATTACGAAAATCAATCGTGCCGGCCACACACGATGTCATGTAGATAGTCTTCACTTGCTCAGGCAGTGGTATGTGCTTGACCACTGGTCGGGTATCCGGAATGTCTTCCTTTTTTTCCTCTGCTTCTTTACGTTCCTGTGCTTTGGTAGATTCAAAACGGTTGTAGTGTTCATCAAACAACGACACTGGTAGAAAGCTCAGTGTGGTAAAAACACCAGCAACGAGGAGGACCGGTACCGCATATGGTGGCATAGACATATTCTAACGCACTTTATTTAATATGACCTACGCAAATGGTGAATGAACAAATGCGCAAAGAGCATATTGTGAATTTATGTCCCAATTTTTCCTTCCACAGGAAAATTGCTGGACCATGCACCCAATGTATACGACCTCGATTGTACAGCGGCTCGCTGCACCCTATTTAAATAGGGTGTCGGTTGTCTCAACAAATGAGTTATTGCCACGTTCGCCGTTGCCGTGATCGATTTCGTCTAAGTAGACTGACCGACGCAGTCCATAGCCGACAAAAATAAGTACGACTCCGAGGATGAGTACTCCCCCAAAGCGCCACTCTTCGGGAATGCCGAGAAATGGCACCACCGTAAGCAACAGTCCGATAATAAAAACGAGAGATTCCTTTGTCATATCTATAGTATACCGCAGGTTTTAAAAATCTTAGGCCGCCAGCTTTAGTTCCTCCGGCGGTAGTTTCTGTGTCTCTTCTACATGTTTCGCGTATTTTTCAAGCTCGGCTTGGTCACCGTTCATAAACTCGACCGCCTGCAAGAACGTATTCTGTTCGGCTTCGGTAAAGTATTCCGAGCCACTGTCAGGAATGGCGTCAAACTGGGCTACAAAGTCATCATAAATGTCGGCCGCATCCAGTACAGTGTCATCAATCTTATCGATGAGTGGCTGCATGGTTTCGAGGAAATCATTCACCTCATCTGCAGCGGGAACATTACCAAATTCCTTACTAAATAAAGAAGAAAGATTCTCCTGTGTATACTTCTGCATCAACCGAACTTTCTGATTGAGGGCCATACCCACCTGCGTCTTGCGCCAACCTTTCATTTGATTCAAAATCTGCTTTCCACGAGTCCGAGGAATCGGTGCTCCATCTTGGTAGGCCAAGCAGTCTTCGACCACCCCTATTTCACCTTCAAAAAACTCTTGATTACCATTGAATTGAAATTTCTTTGAGTCAAAGACGTCACCCAGGTCCGAGGTGCTGGAAAGTAACGCGGCCAGTGACTCATTAGCATAGTCTGAATCAATTCGTAGTCCTTTATAGCTGGGATTACCCTCTGCATCATTAGCTGCAAGACAGGCCTGAACATTAGCGGGAAATGACTCAACTAGAGTTTTGTCAATTTCCGTAAAGGCAAAACTGGGGTAAGTACCCTCTACGGTCTGGCGCATAACTTTTATGACGTATGGCAGATAGGGATTGTCTTTATCGTCGATATTGGCTAACAGTTCTTGCTCCCCTTCTTTAAAGCTATCGTATTCATTACCTCCCGGTCCTTTCTCGCCACGAAATCGCACCACCTTACCGTCATTTACTTCAAACTCAATTACTCGGTCATGTACCGCTCCTCCGACTTCTACACCGGTAAAGAAAAGAGCTTTTTTGTCCGCCTCCTCCGGCGTATCGGCACTCAGGGAATCTGCGAACGATTCCTTGAAGCTACGTGAAAGTGACTTGATGCGGCCAGTGACTGAATCAAACTCTTCCGCCCCCTTTTCACTTACACTATGACCCGGCCCATGGTAGGGCTTGCCACTGTGACGCTGATTTAAGACGTCTCGGTTATTGGTTATCACTCGATCGACGGCTTCCCTGACCTTTACCGCTTCGGGGGTGTTTAGGGCTTCCATTCCCACATCACTGGTTTCAAATCGTTCGTGTCGACTCATATAAAATTAGGTTTTAATTACTACAAATTCACCTTTTTGTTTGACTGGGGTTTTATTTAGTATAGCAAGCAATGTTTCAGCTGTCCCGACCAGCATTTCTTCGTGCATTTTGGTTAGTTCTCGGCCGATATAAAGGGTCGATTCGGGGTAGTCCTTTTGAAGAGATTCGAGGGTTTTGAGGATACGATGGGTTGATTCAAAGAAAACCGTCGAGTGGTTGTAGGTCGCTAGACTTTTGAAAAAAGTCTCGCGACCTTTTTTGTGCGGCACAAACCCCAGAAAAGAAAATTGATTACCAGCGATACCTGCCAAAGAGACCGCCGCAGTAACTGCTGAGGCACCCGGAATCGCCTCGATAAGTACGCCGTCCGCGCGGGCCCGCTGTATCAAAATTACCCCCGGATCACTGATGCCGGGTGTTCCCGCGTCAGAGACAAGGGCAATATGTTTTCCTTCCCCTAAATCACTCAAAATCTGAGCGTGAGCGGCTTCGCTTGTATGTGCATCGTACCGATGCATTTTGGCGCTAATTTCGTAATGATGAAGCAACTTACCAGTCACACGAGTGTCTTCGCACAATACGTAATCACACTCCTTAAGTGTACGGATCGCGCGCAAGGTAATATCTTCCAAATTTCCAATTGGCGTAGCGACAAGTGATAGTTTACCCATACACCAACTTTGTTATCTCCTGTTTTGCTAGTTGATTACATTCACACACAAAGATACTTCTCAAAACAATAACTAAGTTGGTGTGGGGCTTTCCTGGTTCCATAGCAATACCTTAGCACTTCGCTTTTAAAACGCAAAAGCGGCGGGCTCGGGAGCCCGCCGCTTACTGGTCCTACGCTCAGTCGATGAAACGGCGCGATCGCGAATCAGGATTTTCTCGCCACAGCTGGCGGTCAGCTTCGTGTATGCGTTCACGCACGGCCACAATCCACCCAAAAAAGCTGCTGATATACTTGAACATGTTGACCTCACTTTCTCTGAGAAGAAAGTTACAATATTAATTAATCTCTGTCAAGACCTACTCCCTATTGTCCATAACAACTACTTTTTATATCTTATAAGATATAAAAACAGTATTTATAAAAACCCGAGGGCCACCCTCGGGTTTTTCATTTCTACACTTAAGTATTTATGTATCTTAATGATACATAAACTTAGCGGTTCATGAACTTCATGGTGGCTGGACCGAAGTAGCCCGTTCCAGTCGTGATACCTAACTCAGAGCGATAGAAGTTCTGGTACTTTATAAGTGCCACTTTTGTCTTTACACCAAAGTAAGTAGATTCATTACCGACTGAACCAGGACCACTTTCTGCAATCACAAAGCCCTCGGCGTTGAGAATCTTTTGGAGAGCTAGGACATCGGCGCCAACTGAGCCGACTGTAAGTTGCCGGGTGAAGGTGTATGCGTTACCACTTCCATCAGTGTTGACTACCTGCCCGCGTACGCCGGCTATGATACCGGTTTTAGTATCAAGCAACTTTGGGTTAAAGCGCACCTGCTTGCCGGCTGTGACGGTCGTAAAATCTTCTGTCTCGGCGAGAGTCAAGAATAAATCTTGATTGGAGTTTTTGGGATTGAACTTCACTTCCTGTCGCAAGAGCCACTTGGCTTTTGGATTGTAGTCATAGAGTGACGGTACCATTTTGAGTAAGGCTGAGTCCACTAGTCCGCTCCACACGGTATCGACGCCTGGAATGTAGACGGCCTTATCACCGAGCGTGTAGAGATCAAAAGTCATCTCGTCACCCTTTAAAGCTTTAAGTGTTCGCATTGGCAGCTGCGGCTTGTCTGCCTTGAACGTGATTTGAATTGGTGACAGCTCACCCCAGAACCAGTCCGGCGGCATGATAGCCATTTTCTCATCGCTACTTCCGCTTGAAACCGCTGTGTCGTCGGTGGCTGACTCAGTCTTATCTTCCATAATGCGGTAGATCGGCGGGTCAATGAATCTTGAAGCATCTACCTTTAGAGCCACAAAATAGAACCCTCCTTTATCTACGTAGTATTTCACCTTACTAGT
>JAYVBM010000088.1:0-30436 GCA_043750495.1 Minisyncoccota bacterium
CTTCCCCTTAAGCATAAGTCGACCACGGTGCCAGGCAGGATGCGGACTGCGATGGTGATGTTTACCCACGCGGACGTCGGACATAAGGTGACAGACTCACAGAAGTCCTACGACGAGTTCTACGCAAATCGTTGATGCTTAAATCGGCGCGGTCTCATAGACCGCGCCGATTTTTCTTTTTATAGAGTCTGCTATTATGTAATAAAGTATGGCACGATCAAGGTGGCAAAGATTCAAGGATGAGTTCAAAAAGCACTGGCTGACAGCCTCGTTTGTGTTGGGTTTTATAACCGACACGATCCTACTCAACCAGATTGACAACTTCTTTGATAGTCTTATTTTGCTTATCTACGCGCTCTTGGCTTCATGTAGTTTGCTCTTATTTTATAGTGGTGTCGCCGAAAAAATGGGGGAACGATTTTCGCGGTGGTTGGTGCGGTTTATGCCTGGAGTCATGCAGTACTCGTTTGGTGGTCTGCTTTCAGGAATGCTTATTTTTTACGGGCGCAGTGGTGACTGGGTGACGAGCGCGCCGTTCTTACTTTTGATATTGGCAGTTATTTTTGGAAACGAGTTCGTGAATAAACGCTCTGACCGTTTGGTGTATCACATCTCGCTATTCTTCATTGGAATCTTTTCGTACACCGTACTTATACTGCCAGTTATATTTGGCGTCATGGGTGACCTGATGTTTATCTTAAGTGGTTTGGTCGCTCTTATTTTTGTGACGATAGTGGTGCAGCTTTTGTACCGAATTGTTCCAAACTTCATGCGAGTAAATACGCAACGTATTATCTTGGTCATTGGTGCAATTTACGCTACGCTGCACATTCTATACTTCACAAACGTGATTCCTCCGATCCCACTATCGTTGACGGAACTCCAGGTGGCACACTCTGTGACCAAGACTGGTAGCGACTACCGTCTAATAACTGAGAACCAACCGTGGTGGCGCGGACTGCCGTTTGTGAAGGCCGAACTTCATCCGTCTGAGCCTTCGCTGTCTTGCTATGCCCGCGTGTACGCTCCGGCTAAACTTCATACCGATATTTACCACCGTTGGCAATATATTGACCAGAACGGTAAATGGACTGAGCGGGCCCGCATCAAGTATCCGATTGCTGGAGCAAGCTCCGCGGGTTATCGTGGCTATACCACGATTAGTAACGTAGGGAATGGTACCTGGAGATGTAGCGTCGAAACAGCCCGAGGACAGGTTTTGGGCCGGTATACCGTCAATGTATTTACTGACGGTTCGGGTCAGACTGTGACAAGGATAGAGTAATGAGACGTCCCTTTGTAAAAACATTCGCCCAGCTTTCCTCGTGCTAACGCCACAAGATGGCTGGGCGAAGTCAGGTGTTTTTGCTAGCAGCGGTTTCGGCTCCGCCGACCTATACTCTTGTCCATTCATCCCCGCCCTAACGGGACGAGGCCTTCTGGACGAACTAGTAAAAGATTCAATAATCGGCTATTGTAGCGGAGTATATGATGGATGAAATTAAAAAGGCTATAGATAAGGAAATCGTAGATCTCGTAATTGAGGGGGGAGACTTTGTCGTAGATCACCCCACGGACAAAAATACCCAGGCTGACTATTTTTCAAATGTGGCCATGGTGGTGTCAAAACAGCTAGGAGAAGCGCCGCGCACTATTGCGGAACAATTGTGCGAAGCGCTACGCGGCGTGATTCCACAGATTGAAAAAATAGAAGTGGCCGGACCAGGATTTTTGAATTTTTACGTAGGTCGTGATTTTTTCGCAGAAAAAATCACGAAGGCACGCATCTCGGGTTCTGATTGGGGCAAAAATGACTCATGGAAATCTAAGAAAGTGCTGGTCGAATACACCGATCCTAATCCTTTCAAAGAATTTCATATTGGGCACCTTTTCACTAATGCTGTCGGTGAAAGTATAGCGCGCCTTTTCATGATGAATGGTGCCGACACTAAACGAGTGAACTACCAAGGCGATGTAGGGCTTCATGTCGCCTGTGCAATTGCTGGTTTGCAATCGCCACAATTTAACTATACTTCTGCGTCAAAAGATTTAAATGACCTTAATCCAAAAATTCTAGGTCAGGCCTATGCGTACGGCGCGTCAGCTTATAAAGAGGGGCAGCCAGAAGTGGTGGCGCGCATCAAAGAAATAAACAAAGCAATTTATGAAGGCGGTGATAAAGAAATTACTGCGCTCTACGAAACTGGTCGCTTTGTCTCGCTAGCATATTTCGAAACCATCTACGCACTAGTCGGCACGGAGTTTGACGAATATTTTTTTGAAAGTGAGGCCGGGCCGTACGGCAAGGAGCTGGTTTTGAGTCACCCAAGTATTTTTCCAGAAAGTGAAGGAGCGAGGATTTTTGATGGAGAAGCACGCGGACTCCACACCAGGGTATTTCTTAATAAGGAAGGCCTTCCGACTTACGAAGCTAAAGAGTTGGCTTTAGCTAGGCTTAAGGACGAGCGCTTTGGTGGTTATGACCACTCTGTTATTTCAACTGCTAACGAAATTAGCGAGTATTTTAAGGTCCTTCTGTGTGCGATGGGTGATATATATCCAGAGTTGGCGGCGAAGACCGAACATATCGGGCATGGCATGGTTCGGCTCACTACCGGCAAAATGTCCTCACGAACTGGAGATGTGATTCCGGCTCTTAGCTTCATAGAAGAGGTCGCCACCGCCGCTTTTGAAAAAATGAAAGAAAGTAGCGGGGTAGCTGACATGGATACAGCTAATGATGTGGCTATCGCAGCAATTAAATATGCGACCTTGCGGGGTAGTATTCGCCAAGACTCTACCTTCGACAAAGAGCGAGCTCTTTCCTTTGAAGGAGACTCCGGTCCCTACTTGCAGTACACCTGCGCGCGTATTAATTCAGTACTAGAGAAAGCGCTTGGAGCGGGAGTAGTGGCTGATTCCCAATTTCCACCTGTGGCCCCCTACGACGTCGAAAAGATCATCTACCAATTTCCCGAAGTAATCGCCACCGCACTTTCTGAGCGCGCACCTCACAAAGTCACTACCTACCTCACGGAACTGGCTGGCGCTTTCAACTCATTCTACGCTGTCGAAAAAATTGCAGATAGCGCAGATGAATTCGCTCCCTACAAAGCAGCTATCGCCGACGCCGTGCGCATCACCCTCAAAAACGGCCTGTGGGTCCTTGGTATCAAAGCACCGGAACGGATGTAGGTCACAGTTGACTAAACCGTCATAAAAACTACTCTGACGAGAGAAGTTTTTCAGGAGAACCTAAATGTCACATTGCGACATATTTGAAGACGACCAAGTCGTTTTCTGGCAAACCGTCCCGGGCAGGCTCTGGCCTACAATGATAAAGTCTGACCCCGACCCGACCGACGTCTTCGTTTTTGAGCAATTTGATGAAGCAGTAGAGATACTTTTTCAAAATCCCGCGAAGCAGTACGATGGATTTGTCTTCGACACACTGCGGCCTGGCGTCTCTATGATGTCTGGGGTAGCTGAGTTGCTTCAACGTAATTCACGCGGCGAAGACACAATCCTTAAGACGTGTGGTGAAGCGACCGTTTGTTTTGTGTTAGATCGGAGCTATCGCATACATGTCATCACTTTAGCTTACCGTAGTGTCCCTCACTTGGGAGAAAAACGCTGGCATGCCTGGCTCTGGCAACACCCCATAAAAGGCGTGTGGCCGGACTGGGGCGCCTATCGCGACCGCGGGACACGATACCTCTTTGCGGCTCATCATTGAGCTTTGTAGCCAAAATAAAGGCGGATTCGATCCCAGTCGAATCCGCCTTTTCCTATATTAAAATCGTGATACTATCTTTACGTGGTCTGATACACCATGAGCTGGTTGATGCGAGTCAATCGGAATGTCTGATATACATTAATTAGTTTTATATATGAACAAAGTACATGGTCGTGAAAACGACTCAGTTGAAGTGGTGCAAGACGTCCCCAAAAGTGAGGTAGCTCTTCGCGAGGAAGCAATGTTAGCTTTTTGGCATGAGAATAACATATTTAAAAAAAGTATTGAAACTCCAGCGGGCCGTGCCCCGGTCGGGGATTTTGTTTTTTATGATGGGCCACCATTTGCAACAGGACTTCCACATTATGGGCACCTTTTGCAGAGTACGATTAAAGATGCCATTCCTCGTTTTTGGACTATGAACGGCTATCGAGTGCAGCGCAAGTGGGGGTGGGATTGTCATGGGCTGCCGCTTGAGAACCTGATTGAGAAAGAACTGGGACTTGGCACCAAGCGTGATATCGAAGCCTACGGCGTCAAGAACTTTAATGAAAAAGCCCGCGGAGCCGTTATGCGCTATGCGGATGATTGGCGCCAAATTATCCCGCGCATGGGTCGCTTCGTCGACATGGAGGACGACTACAAGACCATGGATAGCACCTACACCGAAAGTGTCTGGTGGGTCTTTAAAACGCTCAACGATAAAGGCTTGGTGTTTGAGGGCTTCAAAAGCATGCATCTGTGTCCTCGCTGTGGCACAACCCTATCAAACTTTGAAGTAAACCAAGGTTATAAAGACATCAAGGATATAGCGGTGACCGTAAAGCTACCCCTTCTCGATGTGGCTGGCAACGTGACTGACACGAGCCTGCTTGTCTGGACCACCACGCCGTGGACACTGCCCGGAAATACGGCTGCAGCAATCCATAACGATATTGTCTATGTGAAAGTGAAAGCTGAAGGGCAGTATTACATCCTTGCAAAAGGCCGGCTGTCTCAGTTTGGTGACATCGCTTACGAGGTCTTGGAAGAAGTGGAAGGTCGGGCTCTTGTTGGCCTCAGGTACCAACCGCCGTTTGAATATATGCATTCACAGATCAGTGAAGGTAAGGAAAATGCCTGGACCATCTACCATGCTGAGTATGTGGAAGTCGGCGAAGAAGGAACCGGAGCGGTACATATCGCGCCAGCGTACGGAGACGACGACATGAAATTGGCACAAGAACATAATGTACCAATCGTTCATCATGTGGATGAAGCGGGACATTTTAAACCCTTCGTGACGGAGTTCGCAGGTCGGCTAGTTAAGCCCAAAGATGATGAAGCGGCTGAGGTGGATCATAAAGACACTGATATTGAGATCCTTCGCGCGCTCCAAAAAACAGGAAGAATCTTCAAAAAAGAAAATATCACGCACAGCTACCCGCACTGCTGGCGTTGTGATACCCCGCTTTTAAATTATGCGACTACATCGTGGTTTGTGAACGTGCCCAAAATAAAAGACGACCTGATTGCTGCTAACAATAAGGTGAACTGGATTCCTGAAAACGTCGGTACGAACCGTTTTGGCAAGTGGCTGGAGGGGGCACGTGACTGGGCAATTAGCCGCCAGCGTTATTGGGGCGCACCGCTGCCGATTTGGCGCAATCCTATGACCAAGGAATACAAAGTCATTGGTTCCTTGTCCGAGTTGCAGCAGTACGTACCAAAGAGTGGTAATACTTACATTTTGATTCGTCACGGAGAGAGTGAGTACAACATTAAAAAGCAACTTAATGGTGACTCAACGGTACATAACCCCTTAACTGAATCTGGTATACAACAGATAAAAGACTGCGTTACAAAACTGCCTAGCCAAGTGGATTTCATTTATCATTCACCATTCCCAAGAACCAGAGAGACTGCACAGATATTGTCAGACGAGTTGAGTGGGCACGAATTAATTGAGGATTCAAGATTGCGCGAGTCGGGTATGGGCGAGTTAGAAGGAAAGCCTCTGGGCAGTAAGGACCAATTCTTGAACTCACCCGAAGAGGAGTTCACAAGATCTCTGCTGGGTTCTGAGACTTTAAATGAAATACGCCAGAGAATGGGCGAGTTTTTGGTTGAGCTGGAACGTACACATAAAAACAAAACTATTGTTTTAGTGTCACACGGAGACCCGATTTGGATGATGGAGTCAGTCATTAAAGGATGTAGCGTCAAAGAATCATTAGCCATATCTAAAGACGAATATCCAAAGAATGGACAACCTAGAGTTCACCAGTTCATTGATTTTCCACATAACGAAAACTTTGAGCTTGATTACCACCGGCCGTATATTGACGATATCGTTTTGTACGAGAATGAGGTGAAGCTAGAGCGCGTACCGGACGTCTTTGACTGCTGGTTTGAAAGTGGCTCGATGCCGTACGCTCAACATCACTATCCGTTTGCGTGTAAAGACACCTTCGAAAAAGATTGTTTCCCAGCGCAGTTTATCGGCGAAGGTCTGGACCAAACGCGCGGCTGGTTTTATTCGATGATTGTCCTTGGAGTTGGTCTATTTGGTAAAGCTCCATTTGAAAACGTGGTGACTAACGGGCTGGTGTTGGCTGAAGATGGTCGTAAGATGAGTAAATCACTCAGGAACTACCCAGACCCGATGGAACTTGTAGCTCAAGTCGGTGCAGACTCTATGCGTTTGTATCTCTTAGCTTCGCCGATAATTAAGGCCGAAGACATCAGCTTTTCAGAAAAGGAAGTGCTGGAACTGCAGCGAAAAAATATTGGACGTTTACACAATGTGCTCCAGATGTATGAGATGTTCCAAACTGGCACCGCGCCGCACGCTGACTCAACCAACGTTCTTGACCGCTGGATTTTGGCGCGTTTACAAGAGTTGGTAAATGATTCAACCGCTGGGTACAAAAACTACGAACTCGACAAAGCCACGCGCCCGATTACTGACTTTATTGATGATTTGTCCGTATGGTACCTCAGACGTAGCCGCGACCGAGTGAAAGGTGATGACGAAGTCGACAAAGCTCTGGCTCTTGCAACCCTACGCTACACGCTCCGGACCCTTTCACTTGTGATGGCGCCAGTCATGCCGTTTTATGCCGAGTATCTTTGGCTTGCTGTGAGAGAAGAAGAAGACGTCCAAAGTGTGCATTTAGGTACATGGCCAAGCGTTGGCTCGGTTGATGAAAGCGTGCTGAGTGAAATGTCTAAAACTCGTGAGGTGGTGACTGCGGCACTGGAAGCTCGCGCTCAAGCAAATATTAAAGTACGACAGCCACTTCAAAGTGTGATAACCAATGTTGCATTGCCAATGACATACAGCGTCATTGTGCAAGATGAAGTGAATGTGAAAGAGGTGGTGGTAGCAACGGGACAAAGCAGTATTGCGTCGCTCGATACTAATGTCACTCCTGAACTACTGGCCGAGGGTTCGGTGCGTGAACTAATCCGGGCGGTGCAGGGACGGCGCAAGGCCGAAGGTTTGGCGCCTCAGGACGCTATCGTTCTAGCTATCAGTACTTCTGACACTGGTCGCGCCGCTATCGAAGCTAATCGCGACATGTTGGTAAAGACCGTGGGTTCTAGTGAACTTGTCTTTGCCGATACCGATGGGGAAGTAGTGGCGACTGATACCGAGCAATTCATCTTCACTATTACAAAACTATAAATCACCATGAACAGAGCGTTCATAAAAGAGATGAGAAACGATGAACATAAGGAAAATACTTGGAGTCGTACTTTTGCGTACGATGAGAAGTATTTTATGCAGTGTGAAGAAGTTAATCGCTGTTTTATGAGCGCGTAATATGTCGTATCAGACCTACACAACCGAAGCCCTAGTCTGCGGCACCTTCAACCGAAACACCGCCGACCGTTCGTACCTCTTATTCACAAGAGAGGCAGGTATGTTGTATGCCGAAGCGCGCAGTGTACGAGAGGAGCGATCTCGTCAGCGCTTTGCCCTGCAGGATTTCTCACTGGTGCGGGTCTCACTCATCAAAGGGAAGGCGAGTTGGAAAGTTGGAAGTATTGAAGTGAAAAAAAACTTCTTTATGTCAGCCTCTGACAAAGCGGCACGGGGGAGCGTCGTCTCCTTGACGCGCTTTATACGTCGCTTCTACGGTGGACAAGAAGCAGCGCCTGCGCTTTTTGATTATGTGGTGGCTGCTTTAGCCTTGGTTACAACTAATATAAAAGAACGAGAATTTGTTGAAAAAGTCATTCAAACGCACTGTCTGCTGACGCTGGGATATGTGGACGAAAATAAGCTGCCGACTTGTGCGGTAAGTGACTCTCTAGATAAAGTAGAATCATTTTATGGCGCAGACCTAAACTCGGTCCTCTCCACAACTATTGAGAAGGCCGTTTCTTTGAGCCAGCTCTAATAATCTCTCTACTATCTCATTACGAAGCCATGCCCACTATGGTGGGATAGTAAATAGGTTCTGAGCTATACTTAGTGGATGTCCGACATTAAAAGCCAACACGAAATCGATGAGATGCGCAAGCGTCTCTATTCGCGTGGCTTTGATACACCTCACTCAGAGCGACACACTCTTACTGAACAGCCGGCTGTGGATGTTGCCCGTAATTGGCATACTCCAGCCGGCGCGCCTGTTGCTCCTGTACAAAAACCGACGAACGAACCACTGGTGATTGGTTCAGAAAATGAACCAGAGCCAGAAGCTGTAGTGGAAGCTCCTCGTCGCTACCGAAAGTTTGTGCTGCTAGGTACGTTGGCCGTGTTCGTCTTGGGAACTGCTCTCGCGGGTGCGTTTTGGTACTTCGGGTTGGATAATATCTCTGGAGAGAACATGAACATAAACATCTCCGGCCCGTCCACAATCGGTGGTAGCGAAACAATGTCGCTACAAATTGGTATCACTAACCAAAATACTGTCGCTGTCGATCAGGCAACTCTAGTAGTGAAATACCCTACCGGCGCCAGGAGCGTTTCTGAACCGATAAAAAATCTCTACGAGGAAAGAATCAATGTCGGTACTATGACGCCAGGTGAAGCCAAAAACATACCCATACAAGTGGCTATCTACGGTAAAGAAAACCAGTCACAACAAATCGACGCGACACTGGAATACCGCATAACCGGATCTGACGGAACTTTTTATAAAGTCTCTGAGCCACTGAGGTTTCAAATTATCTCATCTCCGATCATTATGCAGGTATCAGCTGTTCGCAAAGTTTCAGCTGGACAAGATGTAGATGTGACTCTCACTGTTAAATCAAACTCATCAAAAGTCCAAAAGGACGTAATTATAAGCGCCATGTATCCAAATGGCTTTACCTACAAAACCTCCGACCCCGACCCTATTTATAATCAAAATACTTGGAAGATTGATGAACTTAAACCAGAAGAATTCGTCAAGATAAAAATCAAGGGTACGATAAATGGTCTGGTTAACGAAGCCTTCGGTATCAACTTTGCTGCCGGTGTATCTGAGACAGACAATCAGTTCATCGTTGGCTCGCTACTCGCTGAGGCGCGTACCGAGTTTATGATTGAGAGTCCGTTTCTAAGCGTAGGTATTAGCATTGATGATGACGCAGACGGGGAAGCAATTCTAGAACAGGGGAGAAGCACACCCGTCTCGATTTCTATAAAAAACACTCTCGACGAAACAGTCTACGACATGGTGGTTGAAGTGGTTCCAAGTGGTAACGCACTCTCCGAAAGTTCGGTTTCAGGCGGTAGTGGCTACTATGACTCAAATACCGGAATAATCCGTTGGGAGAGTGCAAATGACCCGACTTTTAGCCAGGTCGCTCCAGGTGCTGATCGAACCCTAAATTTCTCGATAACTGATGATAATGTGCGCGGCCCATCATCTTTTGATATCACCGTGAATGTGTATGCTAGACGGGTAGCAGAACAGGCAGCACAAGAGCAACTGATTGGAAGTGTCAAAGCAACAGCAAAGTACGTTTCGCAAGCCCTCCTCACTAGTCAGGTAAACTATATGTCTGGCCCCATTCCACCAAAAGTCGGACAGACTACAAACTATCTTGTAGCCCTCGTCGTAGAGGCAGGAACCAACGATATAACGAACACAGTGGTCAAGACCTCGCTTCCAACTCATATGAAATGGCTGAACGACTACTCTGGTTCGGGGTCCGTTGACTATAATCCGGTCTCCAAGGAACTTCGCTGGGATGTCGGTGATATTGAAGGAAAAGGTAAGAAGGAGCTCATTTTTTCACTCAGTATTTTGCCAAGTCTCTCACAAGTTGGTATAACACCAGTATTGATTAACGGAATGAGTTTGCAAGCGTTGGACCGGTTTACTGGTACGACCCTTACGGCAGACAGCGGTTTGCGGTATATTGAATTGTCCGAAGAAGCCGGCTATGAGCCCGGTAATGGATCAGTAACACAGTAAAATCATAGAGTTATGGAAAACAATGCAGAAAAAATGGAGAAGATTGTTTCGCTGTGTAAGCGACGAGGTTTTGTGTTTCAGGGTAGCGAGATTTACGGGGGGCTGAAAGGAACTTGGGACTTAGGACCACTAGGTGTAGCTCTTAACAACCACATTAAGCGCGAATGGTGGAAAATGTTTGTCGACGGTCGAGAGGACATGTATGGACTCGATGCTGCGATTTTGATGAACGCAAAAGTCTGGGAAGCCAGTGGGCATACTGGAGCAGGTTTTTCTGATCCTATGATTACCTGTAAAGAATGCAATACCCGTCAACGAGCGGATCATTTATATAAGAAGTGGGAAGAGGACAAACTGCCTGGTGAAATTAGTGGCAAAGGTGATAAGGATGGAATTGAGTTCTTCTTCAAAGATGTTCCGTGTCCAAATTGCAAAAAACTCATTAACGGGTTTTCGACATATTTTAACTTGATGTTTGAAACTCAGATTGGCGCTGAAGGTAACCAAATTTCTTATCTCCGTCCCGAGACAGCGCAGGGGATTTTTGTGAACTTTAAGAATGTGGTTGATTCGATGTCGCCGAAGATGCCGTTTGGTATCGGCCAGATAGGTAAAGCATTTCGTAACGAAATTGCGCCGCGTGAATTTCTTTTCCGAGTACGTGAATTTGAACAAATGGAGATTGAGTACTTTGTAAAAGAAGAAGAATGGACGGCGGAGTTTGAAAAATGGCGGCTTGAGCTCTGGAAATGGTTTGACCACCTAGGGTTGGCACGTACAGATGTGCAAGAATACGAAGTACCCGAAAATGATCTAGCGCACTACTCTAAACGCACGATTGATTTTGAGTATAACTACCCCGGAAAAGGTTTTGATGAACTGGCAGGCTTTGCCTACCGGACAGACCACGACCTCAGGAGTCATATGACTGCTAGCGGTACATCGCTTGAATACATTGAAGCCGACGGCACGAGGTTTGTACCGCATGTACTGGAACCTTCTTTTGGTGTGGGGCGGGCACTCACTGCGGTGTTGTGTGCGGCGTACATAGAAGATGAGATGAATGGGGAAGTGCGTAGTTACTTGAAACTACCGGTTCACCTTGCCCCATATCGAGTCGCGGTCTCGCCGCTCCTAAAGAACAAACCCGCCCTAGTTGAAAAAGCCCGTGAAGTATTTCTGACTCTTAAAAAAGAATTTGGAAATGTAGCTTGGGACGACAACGGCAATGTCGGCAAGCGCTACCGTCGTCAAGACGAAATCGGAACCCCATACTGTATTGTGATTGACTTCGACACACTAGGTGAAGAAGTGCCGGAGCGCAAAGATACGGTCACAGTTCGTAATCGAGATACTGGAACTCAAGATAGAGTCAGAATCTCAGAATTGGTTGAATATCTTAAGTAGAAAAAAGCCCTCGCGAAGCGAGGGCTTTTTCAATAGGAATTTCTCGTTCCTGACACTTAGAATGACTGCATGCCGCTGATAAGCAACACCGCAAACATAAACGTGCCAAGTACATACCGCACCATCTTGCCGCCGGTGACGACAGGCAGTGAAGTCTGAGAATAATTGGTCATGGCTACCTCCGTCAAAATGAGGACTACGTTGTACTGTCCTAAGTGCATTGTGCAACGTATGGGAGGGAGCGTCAAACTTAAAGCTGTGTATAAATAAAAGCCCCGTCGCATGCGACGGGGCTGGTTTCCTTTGGTTATTCCGGAGCCACTTCCATGTAGGTGGACTGCGTCGGTATTTCACTGCGTGTACACTGCCCGGAAAAGAGCAGAATGACGCAAAAGATGGCAAAGCCAAGGTACTCATACCACTGAAAGTTCGGTGGTTTTGGTTCAGATTTTTCGGACATATAAATTCCTCTCTTGTCTACCTACTTCGACCTACTCCGCATGTGACGGAGAAATAAGAAACCAGTGATCCCAACAGCGACAAGTGTCGCGATGGTAACAAGCGAGCCGACCACTCTGTCGTCGTCGGCAGACTGCCAGATTGCGTCTAGATCTTCTGTTGCATGTTCCATCGTCGCCTCTTTTCTTGGTTTGCGCACAGCGTCTAGGTCGGCACGAATCAAATCGTTACTTTCTGCTGCTAGCCAGTCAACAAGTTTGAGTGAGATGGCGGCTTGCAAAATATCTGACTTTGGAATTCCGAGTCTTTCTGCGAGCTCTCTCAGCATGACGTCATCCTCGCCGGTGAGGTACGCTGAGCGAAGTATTAAGTCATCCATAGAACGTATCCTTTCTTTCCACTTTTTACTACACCGCGCTTTGGGTGTCAATTGGTCAACCTTTTCTAAACAGCAGTTTGTGGTACATTTACCTGCATGGAAGCTAAACCAGCTCGCTATATCACAACCACCTTGCCGTATGTAAACGACCAGCCTCATATTGGCCACGCGTTGGAGTTTGTGCAGGCCGACACCCTGGCGCGGTACTACCGCCTGATGGGCCATGAGGTGTTTTTTAATACCGGTACTGATGAGCATGGGCAAAAGATAGCGCAAAAAGCTGATGCCGAAGGGCGCGACCGCCAAGAGTATGTCGACTATTACGCGAGTACGTTCAATGAACTCAAGGAAAAACTAAACCTTTCTTACAACGCATTCATCCGCACCTCAAGCGAAGCACACAAAACAGCGGCGCAAGAAATCTGGCGCCGCTGCGACGCTAAAGGCGACATCTACAAAAAGTCTTACACCGGACTCTACTGCGTTGGATGCGAATTATTTTACAAAAAAGAGGAACTCGACGAGCAAGGTTGCTGTTTGATTCACAAGAACCCAGTGGAGGCAGTAGAGGAAGAAAATTATTTCTTCCGACTCTCGAACTACCAAGAGAAACTCATTGAATATCTAAGTGACGAAGCACGAACACTTCCAAACTGGCAACGTCAGTGGGCATTAGACTTTGTAAAAGGAGGACTTGAAGACCTTAGTATCTCGCGCCAAAAGAGCCGGATGGACTGGGGTGTTGAAGTGCCAGGTGACGATGGGCATGTAATGTACGTATGGTTTGATGCTCTAACGAACTACATTTCTACTTTAGGCTGGCCAAACGAAGGCGGCAACTTCGAGAAGTTTTGGAAAAACGGCCAAACACTTCAGCTAGCTGGCAAAGACCAGGTGCGTTTTCAGTCAATCATTTGGCAAGCGATGTTGATGTCAGCCGAGTTGCCCACTACTGACACACTCTACTACCACGGTTTTATTAATACTGGGGGTCAGAAAATGAGTAAGTCGCTTGGTAACGTTATTTCACCTTACGAAATGGTGGCACGCTATGGCACCGACGCCACGCGGTACATTTTACTGCGCCACGTACATCCATTTGACGACTCTGATCTAACCTGGGAAAAAATGGACGAAGTCTACACCGCCAACCTGGTAAATGGCCTAGGCAACCTAGTCGCCCGCATAATGAAAATGGCGGAAACACATTTGGAACCAACGGAGTTTTCATCGCCGCTACCCGAAGATTTTTCTGGTCCCGGTGATTTTGAGTTTCAAAAAGCGATGGATACACTTTGGTTCCATGTGCAGAAACTTGACGAAACCATCACCCTCACCGAACCGTTTAAACTTATCAAGACTGAGCCCGAAAAAGCAAAAGAGATAATCACGAACTTACGCCAGTCGCTTTTTGTCCTTGCGGTTCTACTCAAACCGTACATGCCGGCCACTGCCGAATGTATAGCTAGTGCAGTGCAAACCAACCAAAAACCGTCAAACCTCTTTGTTCGCTTAGAGTCATAAAAACTGCCATTTTATATATGAGTAATCTTGGGACAAAGATTGTTGTACTGGGTGTGAGCGCTTCTGGTAAGTCTACATTTGCTCGTTCTCTGGCAACAAAAATTCAGCTTCCACTTATTCATATAGACGAAATTATGTGGAATCCGGGATGGCAGTACATCGGCGACGAAGAGACGGTCAGACGTATTGAAGAAGTGTCGGAGCAAGACGGTTGGATTATTGAGGGATATATTGAAAAAGGAGCTATGGTTGAGTTATTCAACAAAGCAGATACTCTTCTGTACCTTGATTATCCGGCCTGGCTTCCAGCTCTCCGCTACATCAAACGCTGGTGGCAGCATCGTAAAGACCCACGCCCAGAGCTGCCTGGCTGTCCAGAAACATTTAGCTTCGAGTTCTTAAAACGAGTTTACCTGAAAAAAGAAGTCTATCGACTAGAGCAGCTATTTAAAGACGGTAACTATTATGCCAAAATAATTCGCCTCAAATCACCTAAGACAACGCAGGAATTTTTGAAGACACTATAGAAATCATACAACAGAACACGGAGCAAAAAACCTTCCAATCGATTGGAAGGTTTCTAGCGAATTTTAATATGAGCACCATAGTGAGGGAGAATTCCACCAAGATGCAAGATAGAATCAAGTGTAGTAAGTAGATCCAAGTACGTTTTCCTGTTTTTTGAAATTTCCTTTACAACAGAATCTAGCTCACCTCGATCGAGCTTTTGCTTCAAAGAACGGGCAGTCATTGGACTAACTTTTAAGAGATTGCCGATTTCATACAAGCTGTACTCTTCAAGTAAGAGAACAATAATAGCTAAACGTTTCGCAATCATTATTCGCTCCTCAATCCCAAGTATCTCAGACAGAAACATATCAGTATGTCCCGAGGAAAGGTGAGAAATTGTTTTACTCAGTTCACCTAACAATTCGTTGAGTTGCGTTTTTTCAAGTTCATTTCGATTAAGTCGCACCATAACAAAAGTATACAAAACCTTCCAATCGATTGGAAGCTTTTGCGAGGTAATATTTATGGTAAGCTGGGTTAATTTTATGCACATGAAATACATCGACACCCACGCGCATTTAAATCTTTCGGCTTTTAATGACGATGTTACGGCTGTGGCTAAGCAGTGTGATGAAGATGGGGTGGCTGTGATAAATGTTGGTACAAAAGAAACTACCAGTGCCAAAGCGGTGGAGTTGGCAGGGCTGTACGATCATCTCTATGCAATTATCGGACTTCATCCGATTCAAACAGTGCCGGGTCGACATGACGAAACTGAGACTGGAGAGGGAGCCAAGCCATTTAACAGTAAGGGTGAGGTTTTTGATAAGGATTTTTATCGTGCCTTAGCACAGCAAGGTAAAGTGGTCGGGATAGGTGAGTGTGGTTTTGACTATTGGCACTGTCCGCCAGAAACCTACGCTGTGCAGGAAGAAAACTTTATTGCGCAAATAGAATTGGCAAATGAGCTCAACCTACCGCTGATGATTCACACTAGGGGCCCAAAGCCAGGTGAGGTCAGTCCCACCGGACGCAGCGTGTACGATGACGTACATGACGTTTTGAAGCAGTATGCCAAGGTCCCTTTTAATGTACATTTTTATGCAGGCACCGTAGCTGAAGCAGAAAAGTTTTTTGCACTGGGCGGTACCGTTTCTTTTACCGGCGTGATTACCTTTGCCAAAGCCTACGAAGAAATTGTCCGCGCAATACCGCTTGAGCTGATACATGGCGAGACTGACTGTCCGTATGTAGCGCCGGTACCACATCGGGGCAAGCGAGCCGAGCCATGGATGGTGCAAGAAGTCTATAAAAAAATTGCCGCGATACGTGGCGAGGATGAGGAGATGGTGCGGGCGCAGCTCTTAGAGAACGCGAGGAGAATTTATAGCATAGGGTAAATAAGGGCCTGACGAAGTCAGGCCCTTAGTCGTTCTCGATTGTGGTAGATAAATGCCTGGTGTCTGTAGGCATACTCAATATGTCGTCTCGCTAGACCACGCAGGTGACGCTCTTGCGTGCGCAAACACAACTGTTTAAAGTGTTGATACTCATCAACACTTATTTTGTGCCAGCGTGCACGCAGTGTCTCATCTCGTTTAAACCATTTTTGTTGCAGGTTATAAAACGCGATAGCGTCCATGTTGCCGCGCAGCTCATTGCATAGGCGGCAGGCCGCCACAAGATTCTCTCGACCTTCTCCATTATAGCTGCGAGGGATGACGTGTTCACGCGTCATCGCATCACGAGGGATTATGGGCATGTCATCCAAGTTGATTTCGGTCATTTGGTGTCCGCAGTAACAACATCGGTGGTTTTGCGGTTCAGACAAGATATGTATCTGTAACACTTGTTTATCTCCAGTGTAAAAGGACTCTGATTACATAATAAGCCAGATGCCCGCATTCTCTTAGTTAGTCACGGGGACAGTCGTACTTGGTTATTGACGTTTTTTTACGATCAGCGTATGGTTGCCGCAGAATGGTTCGCGAAGGAAGTTTTTATGCATCTTCTTGGGCAAGTAGTCGAAGGAAACGTCATCACGGGCACACATGATTTTTGTATCGGTGACCCTCAATCCCGCGAGATACTCGTATCGGTGACGTACCAGAATGGTACCTATGATGTGGTAGTACTTAATCAAGTGACGAAGCAACTGAGTCGTCTGGCCGTCAAAGACATCCCCGGAGCCAGACGTATCGGAATGTTGCTCAACAACATCAGCACCCCAGCCTGGTTTTTGTTTCAGACTAGTTCCTCTTTGGAGGTACGCGTCCACGTCAAGACGAGACTATATGTACTGGTGCGTGAGGAGCCGCATCCAGTGAGTGGTGGTCATTGGATTGCAGTGGGCGAGGGGAAGCTTACCTAATCCAAAAGCCCAGCGCTTCGCGCTGGGCTTTTTCAATTACTTATTTCTAAGTCGTTCAAAAAATTCATCGATCTCGGCAAAGCTTCTCAAGACGACCACTTTTTCTCTGTACTTCTCTTTAAAGGTCTCGAGCTTAGTCTTGAAGGTAAAAGTTCTCTTAACAATTTCCAGCGAATGCCAAAAATCTTGGATTCTAGAAACTTCCGGATGTCTATCTTCTTTACATAAAATCCTCTTCCAGTGGTTTAAAAGACGCTTCCAAAGTGGTAGTTCGATCACCACCACATAGTTTGCCTTATCGGCCATGATGCTCTGGGCTTTGCTATAAAATCCATCAGATACCCAAGCTTCTTGATTAACAAACTCAGCAACTCTTGCCTTAATTATCTTTCGAACTTTTTCTTGCTCAACCTCAGTTTCAGCTTTGTGCCCGTTAGACTCAAACCATATTCTGTCTATTTGTTGGTGGGGGATGTTAAACTCCTTGGCAATTTTCTTGGCTAGAGTTGTTTTGCCGCCACCGGAGTAACCAATAATTGTTATCCGCATTTAGTCGAAGATTTTTACCAGATATCCGTCAATCTTTCGTTGATCCCAGTCGTAGAAGTGGGCGCCCGCGTCTTTTATATCGTCGGCCAGATCCTCTCCCACAAAGCGCCAGTGCCAAGGTTCAAAAACGTAGTAGCTGTTAGCTTCAGGATACGAGAGGACAAAGCCATACTTGTGGGCATTTGCCTGTAGCCACGTGTAAGCCGGAGTACTCGCAAATCCGTCTAAGCCACCACCGAGCCCTTTGGTAGTGAAATCTACCGTGGTTCCAAGCTGGTGTTCGGAGTAGCCTTGATCGGCAGAAAATGCGTTCGCTCCAGAACCGTAGCTTACCGTATAGGCACCTTTGAGTTGGGCTTGGGTTTCAAACGATCGATACGAAGACACCACCCACAAGTCAATCCCTTCCGCTTTTGCCGCCGACAGCATTTTGTTGAAGTAAGGAATTACTTTGCTATGCAGTTGGTGAGTACGACTTTCGTCGTACATGTAGGTCTTTTCAATCGTACTAAGTTTTTCGGGAACATAGTGTTCGTTGAGGAAGTAGACCTTGGAGTACTTTTGCAGAAGTTCCTCGTCAGTCTTAGAGAGTTTATCGAGTATACCCACTGTCTTTCCAATTTTTTTAATCTGCTTTTCGAAGTCTTCGTTACGGTCAAGTTCGTCAGTGTAGCTGGTAGCCAGATCGTCGCGCTCGACGCCCAAGTCAGTCAGTTGCTTGGTCAAAGCTGCAATGGTACTGCTGGCTAGAGCCAGCTCCTCGCTAGAAGAGGCGGTTAGGTGCAACAGAGCCTCTTTTTCTTGAGTCAACGAAATAATCGCTTTTTGTTGCAGGTTTTGTTGATACATGAGGTAACCGGCACCAATAATAGCGATCAGGGCAATGCCAATAATGGCGCTGCTTCGGATTGAGAACTTGTCTAACATGGGAATATTCTACCATGCCAAAAAACCCTTGAAAGTCCTTGAAATTTGTGTTAGATTTGGCCGTTATCAATTAACGGAGCGTGGTGATAACTGAAAAAGTCGTCCAGCGATTTCGGCCGGGAAAAAGACCGAAATCGGGACATGAATTCAATTATAGTCACTACGTTCCTTATTTCATTCAATGACAGAAACAAATATGCCAGCAGTCGAGGCTGTCGTAGAAAACGAGCGAGAGCTTGCAGCCTACGAACTAGCCTTCCACATCCTTCCAACGGTTGCTGAAGGGGAAGTACAAGCGATCTTTGATCGTATCAAGGCCGCCGTCGTAACCGCCGGAGGTGAAGTGACCAATGAAGAATTACCAGCTCGTTTTGACCTGGCGTACGAAATCGTACAGTACCTAGAAGGTCGCAATCGAAAGTTTAAGAGCGCTCACTTCGGTTGGGTTCGCTTTGACCTAGAAGCCGACAAGGTAGCTGAGGTTGTCGAAATGGTAGAGGGAACAAAGGACGTTATGCGTCACCTCATCATCCGACTCACCAAAGTAGAAGCTGAAAATCCTTTCTTCTTCCACCCAGCCATCGCAGACCGTGTAGTAGAGACCATCATCGTTGAAGCTGACGAAGCCGAGGCAGTAGCCGTTGAAGAAACTGATGTAGAAGTCGAGGAAAAAGTAGAGGATGGCGGCGAAGTAAAGGAGGCTGTATAATCTCCTCATATCCAACCATAATTTCATTCTTCTATGTACATTAATAAAGCAATGATCTACGGGAATCTTACCCGCGACCCAGAAATGAAAGCGCTGCCAAGCGGTATGCAGGTCTGCTCAATGTCACTGGCTACTAACCGCGTCTTCACTGACCGCGACGGCAAAAAGCAAGAAAACACTGACTACCACAATGTAGTGGTCTTCGGAAAGCAAGCGGAAACTTCAGCCAAATGGCTTACGAAGGGAAGTGGCGTATACATCGAAGGCCGTATCCAAACAAGGTCATGGGACAAGGATGGTCAAAAGCAATACCGTACAGAAATCGTTGCTGACCGAGTACAATTTGGTCCAAAGAGCAGCGGAGGCGCCCCGAGTGCACCAGTGGGAGCTAATCCCCAGGATTCGGAAGGCAATAAGGCTCCGGCTTTGCCAGATTATCCAGAGGAGGAGATCAACCCAGAGGACATCCCTTTCTAGTCGGAAAAGCACGGATATAACTCATTAACTTCGTTAGTCTTCGGCAATTTCTTACTCACCGTACCGATGTACGGCTCGCAAGAAATTCCTCGACCGCCTCGTTTCTGAGTCATCCTGAGCCTTTCCTTGAGCAAGAAATTTTGAAACTTTAAACTATTACCAGCAAAACCAAGTCAAAATAATACAAAAAACCTATTATGACAGAAA
Source organism: Minisyncoccota bacterium (assembly GCA_043750495.1). Lineage (GTDB taxonomy): Bacteria > Patescibacteriota > Minisyncoccia > Phycocordibacterales > UBA918 > OLB19. Next base: position 19,654 of record JAYVBM010000088.1, read on the forward strand.
CAAGTAAGACTTCCACCATGAATAATCATATCGACTACAAAGATATCGTTCGTCTTGGTGCAAATGTCAATCCACACGCTCGCATGCTGAGCCGTCGCCGCACTAGCTTCAGCGCTAAAGGACAACGAAACTTCGCTGCAGCCATAAAGCGCGCACGCTTCATGGCACTCATACCATACATCAAGCACTAATACAAAAAAGGCGGCCCCTCTGGCCGCTTTTTTTGTATTTTCGATTCTTTTATGCAATGATAATAGTGGAGAGGAGAAAAGAGCATGTTTCCAGCACAGACAAGAACTCTGCCAAAATATTGGTCTGAGTATCCGACAAGTTCAACCCATATCAAGGTTTCGCTCATTAAGCGCATTTGGGGTCCAATGTATTCGCACCGTGGTTACCGGCTCGGGATTGTGGGGCGGCTGCTTTACGGCTGGCTTTACACCGACGACCCGTACTTCGAACGTGTGGATCAGGAGCTCAAGGAAAAGGGACTTTAAGCTCCAAGGGTATGGCCCGCATCATTTCAAGATGTGGGCCATTCTAAACTGTCTAAATGACTAATCATTTGTTTTCAACAACCATGAGGAGAGATATATGTTAGGTGGCGACAAAGAATCGTTACTACTCACCAAACAACGGCACCAGGATGGGAGGCGGTTGGGGGACATTCGTCCTGTACTAGTCACTATCGCGGCGCTGGTGGTCATCACATCTCTATCGTGTCTGGGGTATATCTGATATTGCTTGAGAGCAAAAGACCCTCATATCATGTATGAGGGTCTTTTTTATTATGCCTTCTCCACTCGCTCCGAATAGTCACCGGTCTCAGTATTGATACTGATGACATCACCCGTATTGATAAACATCGGCACCATGATCGTCGCTCCAGTTTCTAGAGTGACCTCTTTGAGTGCGCCACTAGAAGTATTTCCTTTCACGGCCTCCATCGCTTCTTTTACCTTCAGTTCCATTTTGATAGGGAACTTAACACCAATCACCTCATCGTCAAAAACAAGTGTGTCGATGTCGCTCCGTTCTTTGAGGAAGCGTCCTTGGTCGCCGACCAGGTCTTCGGATAGTGAGAACCGTTCACCCGCCTTGCCCGCTGTATGGAACCAATATTCGCCTGGTTTTTTGTATATGAAAGTGGCGGTCCGGGTTTCCATATCGGCTTCTTCAACTGTCTCGTTCTGATGGAAAGTCACCTCAAGCGATCGTCCCGATTTGAGTCCTTTGAGCTTAGTGATGTTGACTGGCTTTCGCTGTTGTTTGCGAAAGACGTGTGTCGCGACCACCAAACAAGGCTCTCCTTCATGGATAATGACCTTTTTAAGAGTTATTTCGTTATAGGAGAGAATAGCCATGAATTAAATGAAGAAACGAGCGAAGCGACTATTCTGAATTTAGTTCCGAATCGGCGGCTCTAGCCCGCCGCCGATTCCTGGAACAAGGAATATAAAAATAGCCACTAAACTCTTATAAGATATTAATAAGTGCCTATTTATAACAAATTACACCGAAAAGACCAACTATTCGCCACTTTATAATGCTCAGTATAGTGATACTATGAATTAACATGTTCGGAATAGACTCCATCAACGACATCCAAGATTGGGACGATGAGCGAGTGCTCATGGTCTCTCGTGCCCAACCATGGCTTTTCTCAGTATTAGTCGATAGGTACCAAGAACCATTTCTTCGTAAAGCGCGCAACATCGTCCGAGACCCACGCGATGCTGAAGAAATAGTTCAAGACGCGTTCACCAAAATCTATGTGTACGCCGACAAGTACGAACCCCAGTCCGGCGCCAAATTTTCTTCGTGGGCGTACCGTATTCTTATGAACACCGCGTTTACGAGGTACCAAAAGCTCATCAAAGAAGGGCAACGCTTTTCGGCCATCGACCCGGAGTTCGAACAATTTATTGGCGAGATGAAAGAGCATACCGGCTTTGAAGAAAAGCGCGATGGTATCGAGCGTATTCTTTTGCGCCTGCCGGAGCACCTTTCGTACGTCCTTCGTCTCCACTACTTAGAGCGCTGGAGCCAAGAAGACATCGCCAGCGAAACCGGTGAGAATGTTGGTACTATCAAAGCCCGTATCCACCGCGCCAAAGCCGCCTTCAAAAAGGAAAGCCGCGATGGTGAAGCCGAAGCGCTTTTATAAATATCTAATGACACGAATATGGGAGAAGTGATCAAAGCAAATTTTGGTGGCGGAAAAAAGGAGCAACCAGAAAAATCAGACAATCCACATGAAGAAGTAGTGGTTCGTTCGCGTAAAAAAGCGATCCTGGAAAATTTTGAAGATATGACATACGCCATCGAGAATCTCGACCGTATCAATATGGCTAAAGCGAGGATCGATGAGATTACTGATTATATTTTTGATACGCTAAAAGGCTACACCCGTGACGATGAGTCAATTGAACTTCGTCGTGAAGGATTACGAGCCGCCAGTATGGAAAGTCTCGTTGGACACTTGGTCGACAGTACGCAGCAGGACTGGAAAATGCACCCATCCTTCTACGGCGCTGTTATTTTAGAGTACCGAGACAAGGTGGATCAGGCCCTCAGCTTACTCGGTAGCGACGACGAGTCCGATTAAGCTGCATCGTAGGGCTACGCCCAGGTATTGTCTAGCAAAGAAAAAACCGGACGTTGCATAAGCAACGTCCGGGATATATCACCTGCGAGTTCCGATGAACTCGTCGGGCAGGCGCTTCAACTTTGCGCGGGCAATCTTGCGGCTAGTCTTCTTAAACCACCGCAGGTTCTTTCCCCAGCGGCAACACGGACACCCGTAGGTACCGTCACCGCCACACATCGTCTTCTGCATCTGCCTGTATACGTCTGCCATGGTATGACTCCTCTTAGTTGGTCATATACGCATGGGATAATCTCCTTAAAAGCAGGGAACTGAATGAAATATATAACTTATATTAAAAAAGTCAATAGTAACCAAAAACTTGTTTGTATAGTAATAGTAGGTATATGAAAACCAAGCTTCACAAAAACATTATGCGTCGAGTTTATTACAGTTATGCTGTCAGCTTCGCGAGTGAATCAGCCCTCTGGCAAGGGCTTGTCCTCGGAGCTTGTGTCGCCCTCTTTGGTCGGCTGACGCACGTCGCAGCCATTGCTCGTAACCTAGAGGCCACTAGCGTGCAAAATGCCCCAGGGTTTATCTGGCACGCGTTCGGCAACGCTTTTGCGGGCGGGGAAGTCCTCACCGGACTGGTTGCCCTATTCATGATTGGTCTCACGGCGTCATTCTTTTACCGAGCCTTGGGCATACTCACCTCCAGCCGCAGCACCCAAAGCGCCTACTAAGTCATCAAGTAGCCTACGAAAAAGAGACCGGCGATTAGTCGTCGGCCTCTTCTTATAAACTTGTATTTTTAGGTATTTAAAGTACTCTTGGCCACAGACAGCACCTCACATGAAAGGAGTCAGTAATGTCTGATTTGAATCTATCCCTTCCCGGTAATCCCCGGTATCAACCCAAAAACCTCCAACCAATTTTTGGGTACGACCACCTCTACAGAGGAGTGGCAGAAGTCGAAATCGCCACTTTAAAAACCCTCGCCGAAATTGGGGTAATCCCCGCACAAGACATAGCCCACCTCACACCTGAGGTAGAGCAACGGCTTTTGGCAATTACAACGACACAAGTTGATGTCGTTGAGCGGAGCGAAACCAAGCATGATATTCGTGCCTGGGTAAAAATTGCGCAAGGTCTGGTTCATCCGTCGCTGCGACGGTGGATTCATATTCCACTGACGAGCTACGATGTTATCGATACTGGGCGTATGTTGCTATTTAAGCGTGCGCATGAGCAGGTTATTATACCCACGACAGCTCGGCTTATTGGATGTTTTGCTGAGCAGACAGAGCGATATGCAAATCTGCCGCAGATAGGTCGAACTCATGGGCAACATGCCCTGCCGGTGACGGTAGGGTTTTGGTTTGCAAATGTGCTTCACCGACTCATCACAAATATGAAGTCTATGAATCAGGGCGCGTGGCAGCTGCCGGGCAAACTATCAGGAGCAGTCGGTGCGTACAACGCACAGTTTGGTCTTGGGATTATGGATCGCTGCGGCCAAGAGTCGTTTGAAGATCGGGTACTAAAAAAGCTCGGACTCCAAGCGGCCGCAATCAGTACGCAGATTCTCCCCCCAGAAGCACTGGCGGATTATTTGTTTGCCTCGGTCAAACTTTCAGCGACACTTGGTCAGTTCGGTTGCGACTCTCGACACCTGATGCGTAGTGAGATTGGTGAATTGAGCGAACCGTTTGAAGTAGGGCAAGTAGGCTCGTCGACGATGGCTCACAAGCGTAATCCGATCAACTTTGAAAATCTCGAAGGCAGCTGGAAAAAGAACAAGGTAGAATTCCAGAAGGTTATGGAGACGTTCGTCTCAGAACATCAACGTGATCTGGTAGGGAGTTGCGTTACTCGCGACTTCCCAACGATTATCGTTAATCTTGTCAGTCAGATCAACACGCTACTGAGTCCAAACAAAGAGGGAGTTCCGTTTCTCGCGCGCTTAGGGGTGGATGAAGAGGCTTTGTGTCGCAATCTCGACCATTCGGGAGACGCCATTTTGGCAGAGCCCATCTACATTGCACTTCAGATGGCTGGCTTTCCTGGAGACGCGCACCATTTGGTGAATCACGTGGCGATGCCGTATCGGCAACAACACAGCGGCTCGCTTTTTGACGCAGTGTTTCAGTACGCGTTACCTCGTCACTTTGACGGTGATACGAACAAGACAGCCGAAATATTAGCGAGACTCCCGAACGGGTTTACGCAGTTGTGCGCAACTCCGCGAAGTTACACGGGCGTAGCGCCGCAGAAGGCTCTGCAGGTGTCAGAATACGCACAGCACTACCTGACTTCAATCGAACAGTATCTTTAATATCAAAGCCCGACGCTACGCGTCGGGCTTTTCTCTTACTAGTTCGTTCAGAATGCCTCGTGGGCTTGCCCCGAGGGTGAATGGACAAATATATAGATCGGCGGAGCCGAAACCTTGGCTAGCAAACTACCCCCGGTACCGCAGCAAACAAGCGACGTTGGGTGAATGCCTTGTCAGCTTGCTGTGGGGTACTTTACTCAGCTGGTTCTACTTCAGCATCTTCAGTTGCAGATGCCACCGAAGCAGTGTAACCACCACCTTTAGCTTCATCTTTCATACATTTACGGATGTTCTTAAGTAGTTCGGTCTTGAGCTTCTTGTCATTGCGAACAGTAGTGCGCGCAGCGTCGTAACCTCGACCAAGCTTCACTTCAGTAGACTCATCTCCACCGGGTGGGAGGTAGGTGTATGAAGCACCAGACTTTTTAATCATCTTGTACTTTTCACCAAGCGCTAGTAGTTCGCCCTCACTGGAAATACCTTCGCCGTAGATAAGATCAAACTCTGTCGCGCGGAATGGGGGAGCGACTTTGTTCTTCACGACCTTAACGCGGTGTCGGCCGCCGACTACTTCTTCGCCTTTTTTGATTTGGGCGATACGACGGATATCAAGACGCACTGAAGTGTAGAACTTAAGTGCTTTTCCACCTGGAGTCGTTTCCGGGTTACCAAACATGACACCGATCTGCATACGGATTTGGTTGATGAAAATAATGACGGTGGTAGATTTGGCGACGATAGCAGTGAGCTTGCGAAGTGCCTGACTCATCAGACGCGCTTGCTTACCAACATGGTGTGCCCCCATCTCGCCCTCAATTTCATCTCGTGGAGTGAGGGCCGCTACTGAGTCGATAACGATCACCGCGATCTTTCCAGTCCGTACCAGTGACTCAACAATCTCCAAGGCCTGCTCGCCATTATCTGGCTGAGAAATCAAAAGCTCGTCGAGCTTCACGCCTAGGTTCTTTGCGTATTCTGGATCCATCGCGTGCTCGGCATCAATAAACGCACAAATACCGCCAGCTTTTTGTGCTTCAGCGATTGCGTGAAGCGCCAAAGTAGTCTTACCTGATGATTCCGGACCAAAAATCTCTATGATACGCCCACGCGGATACCCACCGATGCCAAGTGCGTCATCAAGACCAAGTGAACCGGTAGAAATTGATTCAACATTAACTTTTTTGGTCTCGTCCAGCGTCATGATAGAGTCGTCGCCGAATTTGGTTTTGATGCTACGCAGAGTCTCCGCTATATCACTCATATCACTCTTGTCGCCAACTTTCCGTGCGACTACTGGAGCCTTCTTCGCCCCCTTTGCTTTTGCTGCCATATGTATTGTTAGTTTTTAGTGGGTAATTTTAGTAAACGAAACTCGCGGGCACATAGACCAAACTTCTTTGTACCTCGGTGGTCCGTCCATATCTATCCTGTGCCCTTAGGGTAGCTATAGTATAGCCGTTTTCTAGGACGATTGCTTCCGTGAAGTTACCCTGTTTGTCGGTATAAATCAGTCGATCATTGAGCCATAGCCTCGATATATTGTAGGCTGTGCCCGACACCGAAATTTGCCGCTCATTTTGGGGCCCTTGCGGGGCCTGTGTAATCACGATTCGTGGTCCCGTGATAAGAAAGCGAGCTTGAAAGAGTATGAAGAGTACCATCAAAAGTACCACAATCGTCACAAACCAATACTTTAGTAGTGTCCGAAAAGGGTAGGTATTGGCAGTGGTAAACGACAACATAGACTACATTGGTTCGCGGTCTTCGCCTGGTGAGGAAGCTTCGCTTCCCCCGCCACTTATAATTTCACGCGGCCTCGATCCGTCTTGTGGACCAATCACCCCGTTTTCCTCTAGTAGGTCGATCAGACGCGCTGCTCTAGAATAACCCACTCGCAGCTTACGCTGGAGGTACGAGGTAGAGGCTTTACCGGCTTCCATCACCGCGTGCTTAGCATCCTCGTAGAGATCGTCGTCAGCGTCGTCACTTACGGACGACCTAAAGACACTGTCGTTGCCCTGGTCAGAGTTTTCGTCAAAGGAAATCGTATCGAGTTCCGTGTCTTGCTTACGTAGGTATTCCACTACGCGCTTGATTTCATCTTCCGAGATAAAGGCAGACTGCAGACGATAGGGGCGAGGGCTGTCAGAAGAAAGGTAGAGCATGTCACCGGCCCCCAAGAGCTTTTCCGCACCCTGAGAGTCAATAATAGTCCGCGAGTCGATTTGTGAAGCAACTGCGAGCGCAATACGAGTTGGTACGTTCGCCTTGATTGTACCGGTAATGACGTTCACCGACGGACGTTGAGTGGCTAGGATAAGGTGAATACCCACCGCGCGACTCATTTGGGCTAGTCTCACGATACAAGCTTCCAGTTCGCGAGGGAACGCCTGCATGAGGTCGTTAAGCTCATCAAGGACAATCACAATATATGGCAGTGCCTCAGGCAGGTTGATCCGCTCCTCTTCACTCTTTCCATTTTTCTCCCACTCCTTCTTCGCAATCTGGTAGATGTTCTTGTGGTACGAGCTGATGTTTTGTACTTGTTCAGCTTCGAGGATGTCGTACCGTCGCTCCATTTCCTTTACCGCCCATGACAGCGCCCGGATCGCTTTTTTTGCATCTGTGATAACCGGTGTGAGCAGGTGGGGGATTTTGTTGTAGAGAGTAAGTTCCACGCGCTTTGGGTCTACCAGGATGAGGCGCAGCTGTTCTGGAGAGTTGCGGTACAAAAGTGAAATAATGACGTTATGGATCGCCACTGACTTTCCTGATCCGGTTGTTCCCGCGATGAGTCCGTGTGGCATCCGAGCGACGTTGGCAAAGTGCACGTTACCCGTCACGTCTTTCCCGAGCGCCACGATAAGTGGGTGTGGGGAGTCGGTGTACTCAGGGCACGAGAGTAGGGAAGCCAGACCGACGGTGGCCCTAGTTTGGTTTGGTACTTCAATACCCACCAGTGACTTGCCGGGGATTGGAGCTTCGACTCGGATGGAGCTGGCTTTGAGCGCGAGTTGGAGCTCTTGCTGCAGACCGGCGATACGGGAGATACGGACACCTTGAGCGGGCTTCAGCGCATAGCGGGTTATCGTTGGACCGCTTTCTACGGCATCCATCTCCACCGATATACCAAATTCTTTGAGAGTCCGCTTGATTGTATTCGCATTTGCTTTTACGTCCCCAATGTTAGCTTTGCTATTTTCTTTGCTCAGAAGACTTAGTGAAGGGGCAATATAGGTACCACTGAAGTTTTTTACGATGATGTCGTTTGGCTTGGTCTTGGCAATGTTAGCGACCAAGGCTCCGACGGCAGAGAGTTTTGAGGGATCAGTATTTCCATCCTCATCAGTATCCTTTTCCGTCACCTTCGGCGCCTCTTCCTTAATGTCATCGAAGTCCTCAAGCTCTTCACCCACCTCGCCGTCCTTGCTGTGCACGTCCATCATCAGCGCCTTAGTGCCAGAGAGGGAAGGCAGCCTGAGTCCGGTGTTGAAGATAAGAAAAATCGAAATTAGGAAAATCCCAAAAAACAAAATACCCGCCACAGCCGATCCCAGCAGATAGACCATCGGCCAGGCCAGAGCTTGTCCGACGATACCCCCAAGCCCGTTTTCATATAGTGAAAAAATACCGAAGACTGTGAAGAAAAGTAATACGGTACCAAGTACCTTGGCGACACTCACCCCGTCATTTTCTTTTGGGTGTAGTAGTACATATATGTATAGGAAACAGGCAATAGGTGTAAGCCACGCCCCGCTACCAAATAAGTACCGCAGTCCTAGGTCAGTGTAGACACCGGCTGGTCCAGCTGACTTAAATAGCGCGAACAGAAAAAAGATACCAATAGTACCCATAATCACCGACCAGATTGCCTGCTTGGCATGAGGACTCAAGTCATCAAACAAAGGTTCCTTAGGTGCTTTCTTTTCAATTTTCTTACGTGCCATAAACAATAAAACTTGCAGTCACAGCTGGACTGTAGATACGCACATCATATCATGGAGCATCAAGCGGAGCGTACAAAAAAGACACAGCGCCCCATTTTTAGGGAGTGTATACGACCATGACCTAGAATTTAAGGAACACTTTAGTGTGACTATAAATTCGGAAATACTCTGGTAGTGAAAAATGGAAGTACTTTTACAGTGCGCCAGTATTGTAAGGAGACTTCATGTCGACTATACAATGCAAGTACACTTGGGGTAGAAAATATGTCTTTGTGAAGTTGCAAAAGTCCCAGATGTCTTTATAGTGGGTATAAGACAAATCTACCAAACAGTCTTAAAGACAAATTCATGACACCTCAAAAAGACAATCTGATACAACTTAAAAGACTCTCTGCTGACTCAGAGTACTTTACAAATGTCTTTAAACGAACAGAAAAAATAATATCTGTTATATTCTATGTCTTAGCGCATCTTGAGGACAAAAAAGACAATCAAGTACATATTGATATTCTCAAGGACAAAGCGTTTAAAGTCCACGAAGTATCCTTACAGACATTGCAGCTCCAGTCACAAGCTGTGGTTGAGGGAGTACGCGAGCTTCAGTACACCTTGGTTGCCCTAGAAAGTACGCTCAGGATAGCCGAGGCTGCTGCTGTGATTCCACAGAACATTAACCAAATGCTCTTTGAGCAACTACTAACTATTGAGCGCTACCTCACCAACCATTACATAAAAGAAGAGGGGGTTGATCTCTCAGAACAAGTTCGCCTGCCTGAGCCCAAGCAACGCAGAGATAACCAGTCCGTAGACAAACAAAAGGGAGCGATAACTCCTCGACGGAAGTCAGTGCAGATCCCGGCTGGGGACATTAGTTCTGATGCCTACTTTGTCTACAGCAAATTGACCGATAGATCCGAGCGCATAAAGACGGTCCTTGAAGCCAAACCACTGGCTACTATTAAAGACATTGCCGAGATTATCACTGACGTAAGTGAAAAGACAATTCAACGCGAACTAAATAGTCTCATAGAAAAAGGACAAGTTTTGCGTGAAGGCGAAAGACGTTGGTCTAGATACTCTGTATCAAAATAAAGGACATTTTGTATTCTAAATAATTGACTTTTAAGCCCCAGGGCATACACTCGTGCATGGGCCGCATAGTAGTTTAAAGGACATCTAAAGGACTGGTGGAAATCTTTTACCAGGTTGGCCCCAGCCGAAATGATCCAATTTTTGTAAGAGATGGCAGTTTGCTTATATATAAAAGTTATTTTGTAGTTTTGCGGCTGTAAGACTGCTAAATATAGGCCGTCATCTCTAACAGACCTACTGCCTTTGGTGTTCATTTTTGAGTCCAAAGAGATCAGTTCACAATCCTTGCATACACTATTGTAGCCTTGCTGCGCCATGTATCCACAACCTGTGAGCTATACTCTTTTCTCTAATCAGTGATACACTATTGGGACTGCGCTGGTGCGCTTTTTCTGAATGAGATTCGTGCGTTCTATAGTCTAGAACCCACCCATTACAGAAGAAGTTCCCAGGGTTGTTATGTTCATTACCAATAGCAAGTACAGCTTGCTTACATATTAAATGAAGAAAGGAGCGTAGCGACTATTCTGAATTTATGCAGACGCTTAGCATATTTCGACCCCTTCCTAGGGGAGAAATAGGCTGCAGCGGGCTGCCAAGAAAGTTCATAATTTTTACTATACTCCGATACCGCCTACCTTTTCCTGATTACAACCGCCTCACAGACACGCTGTCCTGCCTCGCAGCTAACCTCCATTAAATGATTAGGAGACTACTCATGAGGGTGGAGTTTAGTGATATTACGTAAATGAACTGATAACTCATTTACGAATATGAATTAATTCATATTATTAGCCCTTATCAAGTTAAAGTTTTGCA
>JAYVBM010000089.1:0-10571 GCA_043750495.1 Minisyncoccota bacterium
CAAGCCAGCCGCTGATCCAGATCGTTGCGAAGAAGAAGTTCTAGAACTCTTTCTCGAACTCGGAGCTTCAGATGAACAGTCAAACTTCCCAGTCGTGTATTGTATCGGTCGGCAAAAGCTGGCTAAGCTCAAGATGAGTGACGAAATGGTGGACCTCTCTCCGGTTCTTGATACCGTGCTAGCCCACGTGCCAGCTACCAAGCCATACATTGAGGGTGAAGTACTCCGCGCCCAGGTATTTAACCTCGGCTACGACAACTTCCTCGGCCGGCTCGCCGTCGCTCGTATATACGACGGCTCTATCAAGAAGGGACAAACAGTATTTATCAAGGCTGTAGGTGAAGCAACTAAGAAGGGTAAAGTGGTCAAGCTCTCAGGCTATCGTGGCGTAAAGCAAGTCGAAGTCGAAGAAGCCTTTTCTGGCGATATCGTACTCATTGCGGGTATTTCAGATATCAACATCGGCGAAACTATTACTAATGACGAGAACGCCGAGATTCTCCCGGCTATTTCAGTTGATGAACCGACTGTGGGCATGCAGTTCTCAGTGAACAGTTCACCATTTGCCGGTCGCGAAGGTAAGTACGTAACATCACGTCAGATTGGTGACCGTCTCGATAAAGAAAAAGAAATCAACGTTGGTCTCCAAGTTGAGTCTGCTGGTGGCGACGCGTACAATGTGTACGGTCGTGGCGAAATGCACATCGCGATTTTGCTTGAAAACATCCGTCGAGAAGGCTACGAGCTCTCGGTCTCACAGCCAAAGGTTATCATCAAAGAAGAAGATGGTCACAAAACAGAACCGTTTGAAGAAGTAGTTGTTGACGTCCCCTCAGAATTCCAAGGAGCGGTTATCGAACGTCTCTCAAACCGTGGCTTTATCATGCAAAACATGATCATGCACGAAAACCAAGTACGTCTTATTTTCGAGGGACCAACTCGTGGGCTCCTCGGCTACAAAAATCAATTTATTATTGATACCAAGGGAGAGGGAATTATCGGCTCACGATTTCTCGAGTTCCGCCGTCACATTGGTGAAATCAAGAAGCGCCAAGTTGGCTCTATGATTTCTATGGCAACTGGTAAGGCTCTTGGCTTCGCTCTGTTTAATCTCCAAGATCGTGGCGAACTCTACATCGGTGCCGGAACTGAAGTCTACGAAGGAATGGTGTTTGGTAACACCAGTAAGGGTGAAGAAATGTCAGCCAACCCAACCAAGGGTAAACAGCTGACTAACATGCGCTCTTCAAGTAGTGATGAAGCGACCACTCTAGTGCCCCACAAAGAAATGACCATCGAAATTGGTCTTGAAATCATGCAAGAAGACGAACTTCTAGAAGTCTGTCCAATCTCAGTGCGACTCCGTAAGAAAGGCCTTACAGAAAGTGACCGCAAGCGAGCCCCAAAGAACTAATAAAATAGCAAAAGCCGCACCTAATGGTGCGGCTTTTTTTGTTAGAAACCAAAATATTTTTTGACCTTTGAGTATTCGTCTTTGATAGTGAAAAAAGCATCCTTTCTTATTTCTGCATCGTGCAACCGAAGTTTATTTTTTAGCTCGTCAAAATCGCTCTTCGTTTTGAGGTCGCTGAGTGATACGGGAACATCTGACATAATTTGAATCACTTTCTTTTTATGAATATAGTTACTTAGGTGAATAGAATCAAATAAAATATTTTTAGTGTCTTCCGTTTTTCTTGTAATGTCTTTACTTCGCTCACGCCAATGCTTCTTTGATCCCTCTGTAATGAAATTTTGCTCAGAGAGAGAGTCAAGTAGAGGCTTCATTGATTCATATGAATTAAGTGCCTCCAAGAAATTCTTAATGTTCTCAGAGACGTAACGTATCTCGTCTCTTTTTGGATTGTATGTAAAGGTTTTCGAAGTCCAGTATGCAGTAAAGATTGTAGCAATAATCACGACTATTTTCTGTATAGAGTCTAGAAATAAATTCATTTCGCCTGGAATTTTAAATAAGCTAACAAGTAGTAAGCCAACGCCAAAGCCAAGTAAGAATGATCTGAAAAGATGTTTCATTTTTCTTAATATGTCACAAGTTAGCAAAAACGCAATAATCAAGTGAAAACAGGCACTTCGTCTTTCTAGGTGTATAATTTAAGTATATGAACTTATTTGGATTACTTTCATTAGTCGCTGCGTTAGCCATATTGACATGGTTTTTTGGGAACGGGATTGAGGCGCTCCAAGATGAGAATGCGCCAGAGCAAGGGGTATTTGAAAATACACTGGATGCAGCCAAGGGAGCCGCTGAGCAGTTGGGTAATTAGTTGTGAGAATGAGTTACGTAATTACTGGAGTAGTCATTGTCGTTGTTCTGCTACTCACCCAAGTGGCTTTTGTTAGGACACTCATACTCATAACTAAGGTCACACCACCATATCAACAAAAAGGTGATGGCTCGAAGTCGCTCCTTATCCTCGGTGATAGTACCGGCTATGGTACAGGAGCGAGCGAAGCAAAATACAGTATTGCCGGACTCATTGGTGCTGAGTACCCCAACCTCACTATTACAAATAAGAGCGTCAACAATAGAACTATTGGCGAGCTACGTAGAGATATTGAAACATTGACCGGACAGTATGATGTCATTCTTCTTCAGATTGGTGCCAACGATATTTTACAAAGACGCACGCTTGAGACTGTACTCGAAGACTTACAAGCCGTGCTCGACACCCTTGCTCCGCGAACAAAAAAAATTGTGATGATTTCTTCTAGCAATGTGGGTGGAGCAGTACGCTTCAAGAATGATGAGAAGGCCGTGCGCTATCAAGAACAATCAATTAATTTTAAGGAGGCTTTTAAAAGGCTTCAAAATGATCGTCCGCACTTCACATATGTTGATTTGTATGTCGCACCCGAAAAAGACCCTTTTGTTCTAGAGCCACACATCTACACAGCAAACGATAGACTTCACCCAACAAATGCTGGGTATGCGATTTGGTATAATACACTTAAACCAGTCTTGAGAACTGCTTTGGAAGAGTAGTCTTGGCGCAAAATGCCGTGTACCCGATTAGTAGCAGCTATCACATAAGATTGCCTATTAGTTCAATCTCTATCGACCTTCTGTAATAATAAGCTGGTACGTCAGGCATAATAGGTATATGCAATTATTTGGAATAGTGGTCCTCATCTTAGTGGTGGGAATCGGAGCATGGTTTATAGGTATGGAAGGGTATTTGATGCCAGCTAAGGAAATTCCACCAGTGGTAGTGGAAGTACCCAAAGCAGAGCCGACCGACGTTAACATTAAGGTAGAAAATACCGTCACCCCAAACGGAGCAATGGTAACCATTTATGACAACGTCAGCGTGGCAGCCAATTCGCAAACCCTGACCCTGTCTGGTAAAGGCTTTACTGGTTCTCTGAAGGGAGAAATACGTCTCCTGACTGACCTGCGAGAACTCGATATCAGTGGTAATAAGTTTACTGGACTACCAGCGGAAGTAGGGCAGCTGGCAAAATTGGAGATACTCAACCTATCAAACAACCCACTAACTGGTTTGCCTCAAGAAATTGGCAACCTAAAGAACCTTCGAGTACTTGATCTGCGTGGGACACAGTACTCAGCGCAAGATCTAGAAATTATTAAGAAAGGCTTGTCATCTACAGTCCAGATCCTGGTTGATTAAAAAAAGGCCGGAGCTTTAGCACCGGCCTTTGCTTAGTATCGTTCGGGAACTGTGGTAGCAATCCGGTCTAGTACGCTCGCGCTCTTTCCAAACCAGTCGTGAACGACCGTCCTCTCGCCACTTCGCGAGAGACGTACTTCGCACACTTCGTCCAAGTCGTCGTAGAACATGGCGAGCTCATCGAGCTTTTCTACGCAGGTTGCCAATACCTCGAATTGCTCATCACTGTGCTCTGTTCGAATATGTAAGATCGAAACACGCTCACCTGCTCTATATGAGATCCAGCGCTGTGTGCCGTCATTCCAGCGTCGAAACAGAAGACCGGCCACGACTTTAAAGTCGGAGATTGGTTCTTTTGGTACTTTGTTGGTACTAAAACGTATGCTATTAACCTGGTCCAAAGTCAACTTACAGTTTTCCATGGCGACTTCCTTATGCTGTTCTGAGCTTACTATACCTATATTCATCGGAATCTCAAGCAAGCCTACAAAATACGTACACATGCATAACGTAAGGAGTAGCCTTGTCGGTCGTTATAATATACATATGAAAAAAGTATTAATTTTGCCAGCGATGGCGTTTGCCCTATTATTTGCAGCTCCAAGTCAGTCATACGCGCTTTCGTGTATTGATCCAGAGGGGATGATTGAATATATCGTTTCCAACCCTGATTACTTGGTAGTAACCGCCAAGCCAACCGAACAGACTGAACATGTAAAGAGCAAATCAGTAAAAGATGACCCAAACCAAATGTACCCTAGTGGTTATTCTGCTCAATTCTTGTCTATTTCAAAGGCGCACATGGGCACGGTCCCAGACCGTCAGTGGGTGTACTTCCATCGTGATGGTACTTGGAACTACCTTTGCACCGGAGCACCGCCAAAAATAGGTAGCGAAAATATCTACGTAATTGATTTTTCAAGTAACCTTTTCCAACCACAGACTATCGTCGCAGTGTATCCAGTTGGTTCAGTCTTAGCAGAAGATTTACTAGATGCTATTGCTGACACGGAAGACTTGGGCGAACCTGCAGTATATGAAGTCACAAAAGCCGACTGGCTGACTCGTCTCCACGATGAACTCAAGGAAATGGCGTTTATTGTGAAAGTGAAGTTGGCTGAATGGCAATTTTGGAAGGCAAAGGTGAAGTAGATAGGAACGTTTAAGAAAAAGGTCAGCGCCGCAGGCGTTGACCTTTTTCTATATGGTTGTCACCCAAATATGCTTTTCGTCACCTTGTATTGCCGCCAATTCTTCTTTGAAAGATTGTGTCAAAGTGCCGATCGAGCCAGTTCCAATTACTCGGTTATCGATTTCTGTGATGGGTGAGACAAAAGCTGAGGTACCACAGGCGAACACCTCGTCGGCAGTATAAAGTTCAGTGAGCGCTACCTTGCGTTCGACTACGGTGAGCCCACGCATGCAGGCTAACTCTATGATGCTTCGACGAGTGATACCTTCAAGAATGTCTGATGAGGTGTCAGGGGTAATGAGGACTCCGTTTTTTACCATAAAGATATTGGCTGCCGACAGTTCGCTTACATACCCATTATGATTGAGAAAGAGGCAGTCGTCATATCCGCTATCTAGTGCATCTTGCTTAGCCAAAGCAGAGTTTACATAGGCCCCATTTACTTTAGCGCGAGCAGGGATGGCAGTGTCGGCGGTCCGTCGCCAAAGGCTAGTTTTTATACGAGTCTGGTCTTGCGGCAAGATATTTTTCGCGTCATATAGAAAAATGCTGAGTGACATCGTCAGGTTTCGAGTTCTGATTCCAGGCACAAGGTCTATGGCGTGGATAGCGAGGCGGAAGAATTGGTCAGAAGTTAACTGATTGACTTCGATTAGTTCTTTGAGAGTTTTGCTAACTCGAACTACATCAGTGAGGGACTCGACTGAATCAAAGCCAATCATACTGGCTGATTGCTGCATCCGCTTTAGGTGATCTTCGATTCGAAACAGCAACATTCCATCATCAGTGCGTTTTCCAAAGATAACCGAATAAATGCTCAATCCGTACAATACCGCTGAACTAGCGACAGAGACCACCGCTTCTGCAACTGGTACGATCTTCCCGTCAACCGCCAGGTATTTTTGAATGTTTGCCATACATCAGAATGTAACTAACTAAGTACGAAAAAAGTGGCCGACTTTGCAGTCGACCACTTTTATACGCCAAGTTCTTTTAGAAACTCTTTGAGTTCTGGCCCGGAGATTTTTCGGTATTGGTTAGGCTTTAGTTTGTCGAGCTCGATGCTCATGATACGGACACGTTTGAGGGCTTGTATCTGGTAGCCGAGCGCTGCACACATACGACGGATTTGGTGCTTCTTGCCTTCAGTCAAAATAATCGTGAATTTCTTGTCATTTGTTTTGTGCGCCTTAAGTTTAGCTGGTTTGGTGCGGTAACCTTCGATATCAACCCCGGCGGTCATGGCCTTGATAAACATCCCGCCAATCGCCTTGTCGACCATTACTTCGTACTCTTTTTCGTGGTCACTGTCCGGATCCAAGAGAGGACCAGTGATGCGGCCGTCATTAGAAAGAATCATTAGACCTTCCGAATCCTTATCCAGTCGTCCAATTGGAGCCACGTTGTCGATACCGTAGTCCTTTAAGAGACGTTGGGCGATATCGACTTCTTTTTCACTTGGAGAATGAGTAATAATGCCGCGGCCTTTGTAGTAGGCGAGGTAGGACTTGGTTTTGGTAGCGCCTAGCAGCTCGACCTTGTCGGTTTCGGCTATTTGGTCGCCATTGCGAGCTTTTAGGCCATTAATCAGCACTTTGCCAGCTGCTACGAGCACGTCTGCCTCACGGCGGGACGCAATACCTTGGTGTGCCAGGTATTTATTAATTCGCATAGGATATTCCATAAGTCGCTGATTATGACACACATTCATTATTTTTTCAATATAAAAGGCCGCTCGATGCAATATCGAGCGGCCGTATTTCAGAGGTGGCTAGTCGCCACCTCCGCAGCCACCACCTCCGCCACCGTCGCTTCCCCCACCGCCGTCAGGCGTAGAAGGCGAGTCAGAGGCCCAGGTGCCGCTAGCACCTCCACCATTGAAGCTTCCGCCACCGAAGTTGCTGCTATGCCCGTGAGATGGAATAGAGACAGATTGTCCGCTGTCGAAGATGAGTGGGACGTCACCACCGCCAGAGTCATTGCTTGAAGGGCGTCGCCGTGGTGGCTCACTAACGTCCACGAACGAGAAGTAGTCCTCGTCGAAGCCCGGCTTCCCACGATCGTTGTACACGTGATTATGCAACCGCTTGGTATGCTTCATCGCGTGCTCGAAAGGAGGAGTACCTTCTTCCAGTCCTGGGTTGTGGTGCAAGAATGTGCCGAAGATGTCCTGACACATCGCGTTATAAGAGCGTGTGTAAAGAATGTGCGTATGCCAGAGCTTATCGGCACGCTTGGTTGGCACCACCATAGTGTCGCCGGCCAGTCGCTTGTTCCAGTACACGAGGTAGAGGAAGTGACGGTATTCGCGCTTTGCGGCTTCCGCATCCTCCTCATCGAGACTGAAGAGTTCTTGTGTTTTTGCGATAAGCGATGCGAGGTCGATCGCCTCAATTTTTCTGCGTATGCTGGCTGAGCGGCCGATATCGAAAAACATGCAACATCTCCTTTTCCTAGGTTGCTGTTCAACAATAACATTGAAAACTCATATGTCAATAAAGTCGAGCGGTTTCCAGTTTCGCTTGTTTCGTGAGAGTATTTGTAGATTGTACTTATGGAGCTGATTCCTAGTTTGCCACCTAGTGACGCAGAAGTTGTGAGAATGACTTTAAAAGACCCTAATCAATACGGGCTTTTGGTTGAGCGTTACGAAGCCAAGCTGCAGCGTTATATTGCCCGACTTGGTGTCCGGGTTCACGACGATCAGCTTGATGTTCTACAAGAAATTTTTATCAAGGCGTACCGCAATCTTAATAGTTTTGATACCTCGCTATCGTTTTCGTCTTGGATTTACCGGATTGCTCACAACGAGGCCATTAGCTTCTACCGAAAGAAGAATGTGCGCCCTGAAGGCCACTTGGTCGCGGACGGCGATGAAGTGTTGTCTTTTATTAGTTCTTCGCTCGATGCCGCTGATTTAAAGTTTGATAAGACTATCAATGCGGAAGAGGTGAATAAAGCCCTTGGCCTAATTGATGAGAAGTACCGCGAGCCGCTCGTTTTGCGCTTTTTTGAACACAAGGAATACGACGAGATTTCCGACATTTTACAGATACCGATTGGTTCGGTCGGGACCCTCATCCACCGCGGGAAGAAGCAATTAGCCACTGTATTAAATAAAGACGCACTGCGTATATAAGCATATGGAAGATAAGAAACCTCCAGAAACAACCTCCTGCAAAGGCTCAGTCATGAGTCGCATTGAGTGTGGGGAAGTCTGTCCTCGCTCCAAGACGTTTTTCCAAACCCGCGAGTGCGCCGTGTGGGTTTTGTGGGTTACCTCGATCATTGTTGGAGCACTGGCGGTGGCTGTGACATTCTTTGTACTCAATCATCGTCAATATGGACTCTACGAAGCAACACATGACAACTTCTTTACCTTTATGGTGGAAGTGCTACCACTACTCTGGATCGTGGTCTTTGGGCTCATGGTATTTGTGGGGGTCTATGAGCTGCGTCATACCAAGCGAGGCTACAAGTACCCATTGTGGCAGATTTTTGGTAGCAGCATGGTCCTTAGTTTGGCTGCGGGCGCAGCTTTGCATTTGTTTGGCTTTGGCTATTCGACTGATCATATGCTCGGCCAGAACGTGCGCATGTACAACTCGCAAGAGAAAATTGAAGAGAAAATGTGGCAAGCACCGGATGAAGGACGTCTACTCGGTCGCTTTGGTAAGCCGCTACCAGCACCATCAACGCTGATAAGCTTCACTGACGTGGCTGGCAATGAGTGGGGAGTCAATGTCGATGAGTTATCGATGAAGGAACGGGCGCTTATGGAGCAAGATGAAATTGTACGTCTGATTGGACAGATTACGGACGGAGACATGGCCGTGTTCTATAGTTGTGGAGCTTTTCCATGGATGCTTGATAAACCGATGTCGCGCGAAGACATGCGCGCCGCCAGGGAGGCCTTTGCGCTGAAGATTGAGGGATACAAGGAACGGTCTGAACAAGTAATCTACAGTGTGGAAGAGGTAGAAGGAAAAGAGGATAATAAAAACGACGAAGCCGAGACCCCGTGCGGCGAGATAGAGCCGGTACGCCGATTTGAAGGACGATAGAGAACAGGAATAGGCACTCGCCACCATTGACACCCACCAAAAACAGTCTATGGTAGTAGACATGAATTGGATTCAATATAACTGGTTAAAGGTCGTAGCGATTGCAATGGTTTTAACAGCCATCTTGCCAATCCCATACTTCGCTTATTATCAACTAATGAACTGGGTAGTGGTGGGAGCGGCGATTGTGACGGCGCTTCAAGCAAGGGCACTAAAGATGGAATGGGCTATGTGGCTTTTTATCCTAGTAGCTGTTGTATTCAACCCAATCGCACCAATGTATATGCGCGCTGACGTCTGGCAGATCGCCGATATTGTAGTAGCTGTCTTATTTATCTTATCGTTCTTTATAGTACGACCGAAAGTTAAATCTAAGAAGTAGTTAATAAAAAAGCCGGCCCAAAAGGGCCGGCTTTTTAAATACTTCACTTCCTTAGACTGTACCTAGTTCATCGTTGCACAGATTGCGTAGGCCTGAAGTGAGTAACTCTGGTCACCGCCTCCAGTCGAAACTAAGCTTCCGGTAGCTGTCCATACTGTATCGCTACTAGGATAACTTGAGGTAATCACAGTATCGGAAAGACTACTTACACCTATTGTAAGGTAACCCCCACCGATAATCTTCTTTCCGGATGGGCAAGTAGCTGTTGCGGTCTTAGGAATAATTTCGTCGTCAATGGTAGCGGTTCCAACTACTCGTTCCCAACCACTTACACCATTAGTTCCGGCAGTACCTTGGGCTCCTGTCGCTCCTGTAGCACCAGCTGGACCAGTCGCTCCGGTGGCTCCAGTTAGTCCAATTGGACCTTGGGCACCAGTAGCTCCAGTCGCACCTGTCATACCAATTGGACCTTGCGGACCAGTAAGACCGATTTCACCTTGCACACCTTGTTGCCCTTGCGCTCCGGTTGCTCCAGTTAATCCGATAGGACCTTGAGGACCGATAGCGCCGGTAAGTCCGGTAGCACCTTGAGCTCCAGTTTCACCTTGCTGACCTTGAGCTCCGGTGGTTCCAGTCTGGCCAGTCAAACCAATTGGACCAATCGGACCGATAGTGCCAATATCACCCTGCTCTCCTTTTTCTCCTTGAGCTCCGTCAGCGCCTGTCGCTCCTGTAGCCCCGGTCTCACCCTTTGGACCAGTCGCTCCGGTAAGACCAATTGGTCCCTGTGGACCAGTTAGACCAATTTCACCTTGCGCACCCTGTATGCCTGCAGGTCCAGTTAGACCAATCGGTCCTTGTGGTCCGACAGCTCCAGTATCTCCTTGGACACCTTGTGCTCCGGTGAGTCCTATCGGGCCTTGCGGTCCAATTGCTCCAGTTAATCCGATCGGACCTTGTGGACCTTCAGCACCAGTTGCTCCCATAGGACCAATATCACCGGTAGCACCAGTTGCTCCGGTAGCACCGATTGGACCAGTAAGTCCAATTGGACCTTGTGCACCGGTTGGACCAATTTCTCCAGTTTCACCCTTTTCTCCAGTGGTGCCAGTAGCACCTATTGGTCCCTCTGCACCAGCCGGTCCAGTAGCACCTTGGACACCAGGAGCACCAGCTTGGCCGGTAGGGCCTGGAAGACCTTGAGCTCCAGTATCACCCTTTGGGCCCACGTCTCCTTGTGGACCTTGCGGTCCAGTCGCTCCAGCTGGACCAGCTGGACC
>JAYVBM010000090.1:0-2674 GCA_043750495.1 Minisyncoccota bacterium
AGCAGGAGGGTTTCCCCATTCGGAAATTTCCGGGTCAAAGGTTATTTGGCACCTCGCCGAAACTTATCGCAGCCCTATCACGTCCTTCATCGCTTCTTGATACCAAGGTATCCACCATACACCCTTACGTTCCCATAGGGAACGTTGTACACCGCTGTACATTTCTGAGTGTCGGCCCGGAGATACTACTCCAGGCCTATGCTACGAACCCTACAAGATTCGTAGCATTTTGTCGTGAGCTTCACGGAGAAGCCAAACGGAATGTTTGGCGAAGTGGTAGATGTTCTACCTCTTGTTAGCTCTGTGAAGCTCACGACTATGTCTACCGGGGACGAAAAGACCTGAGGGGTTGCTACACCTTACTCAAACTCTAACCCGATAGACGTTATACCTGTGTTGTGTGCCCCGCTTGCTAGAGGGTACACACAACAGTGCCTGGCGGGCGTCGATTCCACACCAGGACTTAACGAAGGCAGACCTTATCAATCTGCCCTCTAGAATATGCGATCGTATGGTCTTGCAAACCATACAACCCCCATAAGCAACCCTCGACGAAAAAACTTTCGTAGGCATCCACTTATGAGAATTTTCAAATATCGCGTACCCCCTTGAATTTTGAAGAAAAAAGCCGCAGTCCCGCGGCAACCAGCGACGCTAATGCGAAGTAATTGCTACGAAGCTAACTCAGTTCCAAAACTCATAAATACGTGAGCGCTATATTATAGGAAAAGAAAATAAAGTCAAGCGCTTACTCGGGATATTTCGGCCTTATTTATCCTCGGTTTTATACACAGGTTTTTCCCCACAAAAATCCCCAGATTAAGGCCTCTTTATGCACTGTTTGGGTACAAAAGCCTTTCGCGCCTTGCTGACCAAATAAGCAAAAGGCCACGTGCATGCACGTGGCCTTTTGATATGAGCCTTACCCTATCGATAAGTAGCGCTCTTTACTTCATCCTTCACACCAATCTTATCAACTAGGGTCTGGTGTTCGTAATCAAAGAAGTCGCGAGTGAGTTTGTCGTACATGCCGACGCGGTACATCAAATCTTCAGAGGACATCGCCGCAAAGCGCACTTCCATGCCGACTTCAGCTTCAATAGAACGAATCGCTTTCTCTACCGCCGTCTGAGAGAATTTTTTCATGGCAATGAGGATATCGAGGCGCTGTTCGAAGTTACGCACAAACACGCCCGCAATCGCAACAAAATCTAGCGAGCCTGCCTTGCGCAAGTGAACCAACAGATTCTTGCCATCAATCGGCGCAGTATCAAAAAGAAATGTTTGCAACGCTTGCAGTTCTTGAAAATCTTTATTTAGTGTATACGCAATCGCCTTCATCTTCTTGGCCTTGCCGGGCACTGTCATCAATACATTTTTCTGACGAATCACACCAGCTTTTTCAAGAGCTGAGATTTCGGTCCGAGCGGTGCGGCGCACGAGCCGGGCGCGTTTACTAATATCATCAAAGAGAAACTCCTTAGAAGGATTAAAGAGGAAAAAGCGAAGCAGTTTCACTCGAGCAGTACTCCCAAACAGGATAGAAAGCGGGTCAGCCATAACAGTCCCCCGATTATAGCACCGATACAAATTCCACAGGTCTGGACAGGAAAAGGCAGCCGTGTTTCCATACACAAAACGGCCGACTCAAAGAGTCGGCCGCAACAGCTATCATGAACGTACCGTCCATTTACCTTTGATCAAATGATCTTTTAGCTCCCGGATATCCATCCAATCAGGAACCTCTACTTCGTCCGTGCCATAGTTACCATATGGATCCACACTCCTAATAGTCGTTTCGAGCGAAATCCCTGGCACATGGGTTTTGATTCGCAATTTTATACCCAGCTCCAGCTGTGGTGTCGGTAGTGACAACTCCACACATACACTGTGGTGTTTGAAGTCAACGAGTGCGCGACAATTGAGTCCGGGTTTTTTCATTTTTTGCTCCACAATGACCAATACTGATCATACCCTACCATATAAAAAACCATCGTCCAGCGGACGATGGTTTTTTATTAAAGTGGATTACTTGAGAGTAACCTTTGCCCCTGCTTCCTCCAACTTCGCTTTTAATGCCTCAGCATCTTCCTTCTTCATTCCTTCCTTGAGTACTGCTGGGGCGCCGTCTACGGCATCCTTAGCTTCCTTAAGACCAAGACCTAGTGCTTCCTTCACTACCTTGATAACGGCAATCTTTTGCGCGCCAGCTTCGGTAAGTTCAACAGCAAATTCAGTCTTTTCTTCTGCGGCGTCACCGCCAGCAGCCGGACCAGCTACTGCAACAGCAGTCGCTGATACTTCCCACTTTTCTTCGATCGCTTTCACGAGAGTATTGAGCTCGAGAACGGTCATCTTTTCTACAGCTTCGATAATTTGTTCTTGTGTCATAGTAATGTTATTTAATGTTCGGTTTTTAGAGATTCGTTAGCATTGGAGACGTCCAGCGATTTCATTAGGAATAGAAATCGGGACGGAAGTTCGTAATAGTCGCTACGCTCGTTTACTCACTTCACTCAATACAACAGCGAACCGTTGACGTGGTGAGTTGATAAGTTGAGCGAACATACCACGTAGGACATGGAGTGATGGGATAGACGCGATTTCAGTCATTTCTGCCTGATTCTTGAATACTCCTTGGAACACTCCACCGACGATAGCAATATTGTTCTTG
>JAYVBM010000091.1:0-15754 GCA_043750495.1 Minisyncoccota bacterium
CGAGTCGCTCGGTCCGCACAACGTCACGGGCAGGTTCGCTGAGGATGGCATAAAGTTTCGGTTCGGTGTACATGGCAGTTCCTTCATCTTTATGCAGCGGACGCGGCTGCGTTCATCAACAACATCAAAGTACGTCCTTTGCGATAATAGCACATATATATAGAAAAGTCAATATAGCTTGATTTTACTTTATTTTAATTGACCTTAACCTCCCCTTCTGGTACAATCGCCGCAATATGTCACAGGAATTACTTATCAAGATGGTGTCGGTCGGCGACAAGAATGGCGTTGGCAAAGGCCATACCTACTACACCCGTTTCAACAACAAGAACAAGAAGAACCCAAGTCAAAAGTACGAAGCCAAAAAGTTCAACCCAATCTCCCAAACTCACTGCGTCTACAAGCAAAAGAAGTAAAACAAGCCCCTTCGGGGCTATTGTTTTACTTCGTTCCGAATCTGCCCATTTCCTAAGGCAGATTCCTGGAACAGGCGGTCCAAGGCTCACACCTCTCAAAAGAAAAAGCACCCCTAGGGTGCTTTTTCTTATTTTCAACTCACCACGAGAATGCTGCTGATGTTGCTCTGGGAGACATTGCGCAGAGATGAAAAATCCCACAGCCTTGGCTGTGGGATTTTTCATGTCGAGCATAGCGGCATTTTTTGTGAGAAAAAATGAACGCGTGTCGAGCAGAGTAACGACAGTAGAATTCTTTACAACTTACCTTGGGACGCAAGTGAATTCTCTTTACAGTTCTCTAAGAGGGTCTTCTGTGACGCTTCAGCATTTTCTGGCTTCCCTCCCCAGGCCATGAGCATTGGCTCTTCAATCGCGCGTGAGAAAGAGTATGTTATAGGCCATGGCTGTTGTCCCATTTTAGCGATGGCGTTGAGATTTTGAGTTGAACGCTTTGGCGTTTGTCCGCCAGAGAGGAAGACGATGCCAGCGACGTCATGTGGGACTGACATGTGGAAGGTACGAAGAGTAGACTGTGCGACTTGTTCTGGAGTCGAAACTTCAGCGTTCTTACTTCCTGATAATACCATCGATGACTTAAGAATCAGCCCTGACAAATCAACTTTGTACTCCATGAGCGTTTGAAAAAGAATTTGTAGCGTACGTGTCGTTACCATTTCGGCTTTTGCGAGCGAATGGTCACCTTCAAAAATAACTTCTGGCTCGACAATCGGTACGATACCAGCTGCTTGAGCTAGCTGCGCGTAGCGCGTGAGCATCACAGCGTTTACTTTTAGAGCCGGATCAGTCGGCAGTTCATCTTCGTCAATCGTGATGACCATGCGCCACTTAGCGAAGCGTGCACCAAGTTCGTAGTATTCAGCAAAGCGCTTATCGAGATCATCGAGTCCCTGAGTGACAACTTCCCCCTTAAAGCCCTGCAGGTCTTTAACACCAAGGTCAACTTTAATACCTGGGACGATGCCACGCGCAGTGAGTAGGTCAGCAAATGGAACACCCTCACTAGTCTCGTCCTTTATCGTAGAGTCATACAAAATAACCCCAGAGATATATTCTTCCAGTCCGTCGGCACCAAGCATAATCTCGCGCCACTCGCGGCGGTTTTCTGGAGTGTTAGGCAAATGCACCATATCAAGACGTTTGCCAGCTGTGCTGTCGCTTTCATCCGCGGCTAAAATTCCTTTTCCTGGAGCTAATAAAGCTGCAGCTATTTCATAGAGCTTGGTATTTTTTTTCATACTGCTACTAGTGTACCAAAATGCAGTGCCAAAGGCACTGCATTTTCACTTCACTTGTAGATAAATATTACGAGCGTATCTTCCACCCTATCTTGAACAAATGTGTGAGTAGTGCACCCAATCCAAATACTAGGACCAGGATAATACTTATTCCCACTAAAGTGTTGGCTTCTGAGTACCCAATCATCGAGCTGCGGACTCCGTCGGCAAAATAAAAGAATGGATTGAGATGGGTAATCGTGGCTGCCAGTGGCGGCAGAAATGTCACTGAGTAAAATACCCCACCTAGATATGTAAGCGGTGTAATGACAAAGGTGTTTATTACCGTGAGCTGTTCAAAGCCTTCGGCCCATAGAGCAACTATGATACCGAGCATCGCAAAAATCGCTGATATGGCTGAAATGTAGAATACAAACGCGAATGGGTTCACGAGAGAGACCGCTCCAAACAATATTCCTACCGCCAGGATAAGAAACGCTACCATCAGTGACCGAACCACCGCGCTTCCGACAAAACCGACTAGCATTTCAAAGTACGAGAAAGGCGCGATAAGCATTTCTTCGATACCGCGGGTAAAGCGCATGAAATATAGGTTCGAAGACGCACTGGAAAATGACGCGTTTACGATTGAAAGCATCAGGATACCAGGGAACACAAACGATATGTACGGCACTCCCGCAAAATCCTCAATTTTTGTTCCAATCACTGTTCCGAAAATAAAGAGGTAGAGCGCGGCTGAGATAACCGGCGCTAAGAGTGTCTGCACCACCACCCGCATAGTTCGCTTCACCTCGCGCCGGAACATTGTGTACAAGCCTACCCAGTTTGTATGCATACTATTTTTGTATTCCGTTATCCTCGCGAGTAATTTCTAAGTATCTTTCTTCCACACTCTTACCTCCGCTCATAAGTTCTTCTTTGGTACCTTGTGAGACGATACGACCATGATTAATGATAGCAATTTCGTTGCAAAGGTATTGAATTTCCTCTAGGTAGTGAGAGGTAAGGATGATGGTCTTGCCGCGTTCGTTCATCTCTTTTAAGTACGCCCAGAGGTCTCGGCGCTGTTCGACGTCCACTCCAGCAGTTGGTTCATCAAGAATGAGGAGGTCGGGAGTATGCACGAGTGCGCGACCGAGCATCGCGCGACGTTTAAGTCCGCCGGAGAGTTTTTGAAACTTCACGTGACGATGTTCCTCTAAATCAAATCGCTTAATGAGATCATTGATTCGCTTCCATCTTTCATCATGTGGAATGGCGTAATACCCACCCATAAAGTCCATCAATTGCTCTGGCGTCGCAAAAATATCCACATTGAATTCTTGCGGAGAAAGTCCCACTTTGTTTCGAGCTTCTTTGTAGTTTGTAACTACATCAATACCATCAACCAGAATTTGTCCTGAAGTCGGTTGAGCAATACCGGTAATACAATGTATAGTCGTTGATTTCCCGGCTCCGTTGGGACCAAGTAATCCGAAAAAAGCGCCCCGCTCAACAGTGAGCGAAATATTGTCGACAGCAAGCTTGGCTTCTTTCCCCGAACCGTAGACCTTCCGCAAGTTTTTAATTTCTAACATTGCTCGACCACCTAACTTTTCTTCTATTTGCATAACAATAAATATTTAATCCTGCAGCTGATTCCAATACACGCCGTAGCCTAGCAAACACAAAAAGTTGGGCGGCCAAGCATGGGGAGTAGTATAACAGAATAGAAAAAGGCCCGCAGGCGGCGACAGAAAGTCGCGCCTGCGGGCCACCTCTACACCCGCAAACCGTTGTTTGGAAGCGGATGTTTTTTGTAGAACTCTTCGAGTGACGGATGTCGCATACCCAGCCGAGCGCCGACAGAATCGAGAATCACCTTCACCGCATAGAGCGACTTTCTGCCAAACTGCCGCATTTGAAGCAGGTTGTATTCCGTGAAATAAACCAACTCTCCGAGATAACATATGTTTGCCTGAGCAAGACAATTTACTGATCGTACACTGAACCCCAGCTCCGATACTCTCATCGCCGGATCAAACGGCAGCGGTCGCATTCCTGACTCCGAAGATACTTGGGACATGATTGCCGAATCTTCCGCCTCTGATTCCTCGACATATCTCCCGGTCGCGATTCGGCCATCATCGGTGATGAAGACGGTCAGGTCATCATTTGCTTGACGAAACGCGGTCAACACTATTGCGTGCCCCTCTTGCCACAGAGAGAGGAGTGTCGAAAGAATTTCGCGGCACTTCCCCGTGTCTGGCGTAGGTGCGTCCATGAGAATCTGAAGTTCCTTCACTTCTTCTTCAGCACTAGTACAAGGGAATATGTTTAACTTGGTTATGATGTAGTGTACATCTTTAAACAAACCAGTGAAGAAACGCATCGAAGCTACGAAATCCTCGCTGGAAATGTCCTGCTCTGATGTGAGCAGTAGTTTGATTTCCTTGGCGACCATAGATTCCGCGCCGAGAGTAACGGCTCGCATCCTGATTCCGCGTGACGGTGCCTCCACTTCAACCAACTTCAGTGACGGAGGACAGCCTGTGTGTTCTTTGATACCCATGATTCACATTCCTTCTATATGATTGACGAGCAACGATTCTCAGCGTACAGTACTAGATATAAAGATATGAGTCAAGAGATTGAATGGCTTTTGGAGGAGAAGTATAAGGGCGAAGAAAGCGACGCTTTTTTTGCTGATGTAAAGCGGATGGCTCTCGGCGAACCGGTGGGCTATTTGATTGGTCACGTCCCCTTCCTCGACACCACGATTTACCTAGACTCGAAGCCGTTGATCCCCCGCCCAGAGACCGAGTATTGGACAGAAAAGGTCATTTCTGACATCAAGACCAACTATCCTGTACAACACCCGGAACAAGCTGTCGGCAGCGATCAGCTGCGTATCCTCGACCTCTGTGCTGGCTCTGGCTGTATTGGCGTCGCAATCGCTAAAGATATTCCCGACGCAATTGTTGACTTCTCTGAAATCGACGAGACCCACCTCCCTACCATTACGAAGAACCTCGAAGAGAATGGTATTGATCAAAGTCGAACCCACCTCTACCACAGCAACTTATTTGAAGCCTTTTCTGGTACCTACCAATATATTGTCAGTAACCCTCCCTACATCGACACGACATTAAACCGCGTAGATGAATCGGTCATAAAAAACGAACCCTACGTTGCGCTCTTTGCTGGCGAAGGCGGCCTGGACGTTATCACCCATATTATTGAAGAAGCACCCAAGCACCTAGAACGGTACGGACAACTTTGGCTAGAACATGAACCTGAGCAATCAGAGGCGATTCGCAACCTGGCGCGTGAGCACAAATTCATCTGCACTACCCACAAGGACCAATTTGAAGTCGAACGGTATTCCATCTTGGTGCTACAATAAAGCAAGACCGACGTAAATGGCACACTTCTTCGTTGTCCTACGCAAAATACTCCTCAATGTACTGATGTACACCTCGTCGTATTTTGCTTAGACGCCTTGAATTGCACTCATTTTCCTCGGCCTTGTATTAAAATATCTAAGTATGAATTCAGCACCGAACGTTGCGCTGCCCGACGTTGCATTTCTACCCATTCTCCCTACCGGTGATATGGTGACATTTTTGTTTTATATAATCTTGGCATTTTACGCTATCTTTACTGGCGTCTTGTACTACCACTGGAGCACCTACACCAACAACTTTGCTGTCGCCACCATCACGTACGTCGTTTATTTTGGCATTACCGTTCCGCTCATGATTGTAATTGCTACTAGCGCCTTCATTATTTAACTTATGCTACTCAACAAACTCAGTCTAGAGCCTGGTGAAGAAATATTAAAAGTAGTGCGCAAGCACTGGTTCATTATAACTACCCAACTGATCGGTGCGTTTATGACGGCAATCGTACCGCTTATTCTGCTAGGCTTTTTTGTTGAATTACCGAAATTTGTCGGGGGTCCTGAAATAAATGTCGCCAATCACACTCCGATTATCTCTTTTGCTGTTGCTACCTGGCTACTACTATCCACGTTCAGTGGCTTTGTCGTATGGACACATTACTACCTTGACCTCTGGGTCATAACCGACAGACGGATTATAGCGATTGAACAAATTCACTTTTTCAATCGAAACGTAGCTATCTTTCGACTAGAACGACTCCAGGACATCGAGTTTTCAATCAAAGGACTGATCCAGACTTTCTTTAACTTCGGTAAGTTAAGTGCCCAAACCGCCGGACATGTGGAAGCCAACTTCTCTTCTTACGGTATGCCCAACCCCGACGAGCTACAGAATATCATCCAGAAAGCCATGGACTCCCGCCTAACCGACCTCAACAACAAACCAAATCTTTCAGCCGCAGTCCAATCAGCCGGAGAGTAGTTTTATGCTCATCAAGCTTAGAAGCCATTGACTTTTTTAAGAAATATGATTATGTATAGACAGCTTTTACTGTCCTTTTGCCCTTTTACATGGAGAAACATATGGAAACTGTCCTCGGGACATTTGGGCCATACATCCCAACTGAAGAGTTGTGGGTAATCACTGTCTATTATAATCCGTGTGGCTACAAGAGTCGACGCTCAACCTACGACACTTTTATTGCCTCGATGCGAGCATCTAGACAAAACGTACTCACAGTAGAATGCGCCTTTGGTGAAGACTCGTTTGAGCTTCCTGAGGCTCCGGACGTCGTTAGAGTGCGTAGCGATTCGCTACTCTGGCAAAAAGAACGCCTCATTAATATCGGCGCTCAGTATCTTCCGGCAAGCTGTAAGTATGTGGCTTGGGTGGACTGCGACATCTTGTTTGAAAACCGTTCTTGGGCTGTCGAGACCTGCGAACTACTCAAAGACTCGTGCACTATAGTACAACTTTTTGAGTCATGTATCCGTCTCCAAAGTGGCGGCGATATCGGGCCGCACCCCGACCAAGCTGCTTCATTTGCGTTCGTAACAACCAAAGACCTTTCGACGCTCGACTGTGGTCGATACGACAAACACGGTCATACCGGTTATGGCTGGGCGATGCGTCGTGAAATATTTGATGCAGTCGGGCTCTATGAGTACGCTGTCTCAGGTAGTGCTGACCATTTCATGTCGCACGCTATCTATGGAACGTACGGCTTTTGTGTAGAGAATGCACTCAAGCATGACCTGAAACAAATATCTCATCTCAAAAAGTGGGGTGATGCATTCTTTGCTCTCGCACAGGGAAAACTCGGTGTAGTGAGTGGTAACATCTACCACCTTTGGCATGGCAGTCTCGACAGACGAGACTACTTCCGCAGGATGTGGAAAATCACTGAATGCGGATTTAATCCAGACACTGATCTTATCTGCCTGCCTGGCCGTCCGCTTGAATGGAGACCAGATGTGCTGACTCGTAAGCCAGCACTTGTTGAATATTTTGCTGAGTACTTTGAGTCCCGTCAAGAAGACACCATCTGAAGGAGAACGTACCGTGAAAAATGACGTAGAAGACCTTATCCGCGCCTACGAAGAAGAACGCCGGTTTCTGGTTAACGAAAAGAATCTAGAGGAAGAACGTCTGTACCGTATGAGTCGAAAACGGAATTCGGCAGCCAAAATTGCCCTGGACGATCTACTGCCAGACCTCGCATCTCAAACCGTTAAGAATCTAGCGGTTCAGGTTCGGACCTTCACCATCCCGACAGTACCGACCTGGCATGGTCTATGGCGCAAAGTAGCTCCAAATGTAAACCTGGATTTGCTTCGGATTAATCTCGGACTTCATCTGGACACCCTGGGCGTCAATGCACCGACCATATGGTATCGCCACATCTTCGTGGCTTTTGATGTCCATATCAGCGACATCCAGCTGAAAATCGCAGGTGCGGCAGAAGCAATTACTATCATCGACAACCGCATCGCTGCTCTTAAGCGTCTACTGGAAAACGGAAAGTCGCTGAATGACGAAGAAGTCACCCGAGCCGTAAAATCGGAGCTCGAGATGGGTGTTCGCTGCTCGCTTGAATCGCAGACTCGACAGGTAGACACTCGTCACGATGACGATAACAGCCTCCTGACGTCATGGTTGTGGCATGAGCTACTTACGCCGGACAGTAGGGTCTCGCCTCTGGTGCCCGAAACGGCAACGAGTGAACCTCCGGTTGTTTTTGGTGGTGGAGACTTCGGTGGTGGTGGTGCTACTGGCAGCTGGTCAGTGGACGCTGGATCCACCCACGACATGACCCGTCATGTCGAGCTCGGCAGCAACAGTTTCTCTTAAAACACAAGGCGACTCCTCAGGAGTCGCCTTTTTCTTTACTTGAAAATAACGCTCTATTCAACTACAATCATCATATGAGCAACCAGCCACTCTCAACTGACTCTTATAAAGGCGTGCGTGACTTTTATCCAAAGGACGCGGCCGTGCAGCAGTATATTTTTGATACCTGGGCCAAGACTGCCGAGAGCTTTGGGTTTGAACGTTATGATGCTTCCCTCCTGGAACCGTCTGATCTCTACAAAGCCAAAGGGGCTGCCAACGAAGAAATGGTCAATGAACAGACCTACACGTTTACCGACCGTGGAGACCGTGAAGTGACGCTTCGTCCGGAAATGACGCCGACCGTTGCGCGTATGGTTGCCGGTAAGTACCGAGAACTTTCGTTTCCTTTGCGCTGGTACTCTATCCCGAACCTCTTCCGTTATGAGCGGATGCAGAAAGGTCGCCTCCGTGAACACTGGCAGCTCAACTGCGACATTTTCGGTACTAGTGACTACACGGCTGATATCGAAGTGATCGCCCTCGCCTATCAGTGCCTGATTGATTTTGGCGCAACACCAGACATGTTTGAGATACACCTCAACGACCGAGCGATGATGGCTCGCCTGTATCAAGCACTAGGGATAGAGGACGAGATGATTCCAGCGATAACCCGCCTTAATGATCGACGTGACAAGATTGAAGCGCAGACCTACCGTACTGAACTAAAGTCCATTGTTGGTGAAGGACTCATGGTAGAAAAAATCATCATGATGCTCGATAACAGCGACGAACAAACAGACGTTGTTATTGGTTTGGCTGAACTTGGCATCACTAACGTTGTATTTAACAAGAGCCTCGCGCGCGGCTTTGACTACTACACCGGTACCATCTTTGAATTCAAAGATGTGTCAGGAGAAAATAATCGTTCACTACTCGGTGGTGGACGCTATGACAACCTCACGAGTATGTTTGGCGGCGAAGCAATCCCTGGAATTGGCTTTGGATTTGGCGACGTCACTATGCGCGATTTCCTTGAAACGCATGCACTCCTTCCAGAAAATATTCACGCTACCGGAGCGACAGTAACTGTTATTCCCACCGACATTGAGCATAATCTAACTGCTCAAAAAGTAGCCAAGGAAATCCGCGATCACGACATATCAGTAGCTACCGATATCGGAACAAAAAAAGTCGGCAAGAAAATCAGTGACGCAGCCGACAAAGGTAGTGTCTATATTATAGTAGTCGGTGAGGATGAAGTTTCCTCTGGCCACTTCATCCTCAAAAACCTCAAAACCGGCGATAGTATCACCGGTCCCCTATCCGAACTCATCAGAGATCTCTAATCAAATACGCGACCACTCGGTCGCGCATTTTCTTGACGAAAAGCACTTAAAGGTGTTTATTTGATAGAGACACGTAAGGAGGAACTTATGAGCAAGGCCGGCAAGTCGGACGTACCGCAACGGGTCATTTTTGCAAACCCGCGAGGGCGAGCAGATCCTATCAAACCTAAATGTGTGATCATTACCATTCCGCCGCCATCTCCGTCACAAGCATGCCATCTGGCACTGCTATGTCTGGATCATGGCGCACCATACACTGGTGGCGTTATTGGCGCACCTCGTACTGACGAAGACCTCGCTGCCGAAAAGCGCTGGAACGAGGATCGGAATAAAATTTACCAAGAAAAATGGCTGGCGATTATCAAGAAACACGGTTGCCAAGCCGAGTACATAAAGCAAAGCCAGCTCCGTCTCAAAAAACTTAGGGCCGAACGAGACAAGCTTGATGCAAAAATGACACAGGAGCGCGCTATCATAGCCGCACTTAAAGCCTAACGCCCAACCGCCTCGACTATCTCGAGGCGGTTTTTCTATTGATATGCTACAATCTGCCCACTATGCGTTACGTCGTCTTCGACCTTGAGACTCAGAATATTTTCTCGGAAGTGGGCTCAAGTGACGCAACCGCCCTTGATATCTCAGTAGCTAGCGCCTACGATAGCGAAACCGATACCTACACCACCGTCACCATAAATGAGCTAGAGAAACTGTGGCCAATCATTGAACGAGCTGATGCGCTCGTGGGCTACAACAGTAATCATTTCGATATACCGCTTTTAAATAAATACTACCCTGGTGATCTTTCTACAATTAAGAGTATCGATTTGCTAGAAGACATTAAAAATTCTCTGGGGCGACGGCTGCGACTTGATAGCGTGGCGCAAGCGACAGTCGGAGCAAAGAAATCAGCGGACGGCCTGCAGGCCGTCCGCTGGTGGCGCGAAGGCAAAATCAAAGAAATCATGAAGTACTGCGAACAAGATGTTAAGGTCACTAAGCAGGTCTTTGAGTACGCCCGCAAAAACGGTCATGTAAAATTTAAGGACGGTCACCGCAACCGTGAGATTGTTCTTGATACTGCTAAGTGGGAAGAAATCGATAGCGAGGCAAATATGACACACTCCCTCTTTTAGCTTTTAACTAGGGCCTACTAGGCGATGAACGCCACGTACCCCGCTAGAGCCGCCAAAATAACGTTACACCAAATAAATGGCCACAGTGTTCGTCGCTTTATGTAATTTAAAAATAAATGAATGGTGAGGAGCGCAGTCACAAAGGCCACGACCGCAGCAATAAACACCGACATCCACGCGACCGTCCCGTCGACCTGAATTAAATCAATGAGTTTTTTAGTACCTACACCAAGAGTCACTGCCATCGCTAATAGAAAAGAAAACCGCGCGGCTTCATAGCGTGACAACCCCAACAACATGCCGCCAGCGATAGTGGAGCCTGGACGAGAAAATCCAGGAATCAATGAAAGAACTTGAAACAATCCGATCAGCAATCCCTTTTGGGCAGTTATTACTTCATGCGATGGTCTAAGATAGTAACGCCACTCCACATACATCATAAAAATTGAACTTACCACCAGCATCGCTGACCACAGTCCAATAGATGCGAAACTCTCTGCAAAAAACGGCTCCAATAAAAAACCGAGGGCGATTGCTGGAATAATTCCAAGGACGACTGCATACAGTAGAACTACATCTCTTTCGTTAACCGGCAGTCGGCCGAGTTTGCGTAGCATTGCCCGAAGAATCACTAAAATATCCGTCCAAAAGTAGAACATGATCGCGAGTGCTGTGGCAAAATGCAGCATCGCAGTTGATGCCAAAGCGTTGACATCATCTATCTTGAGCCACTCTTGTATTAGATGGAGATGAGCTGATGAGGAGATGGGCAAGAACTCTGTCACTCCCTGGACCAAACCGAGGATAATCGAGTCAAGTAATTCCATACAATGTGAGTATACCCCACACTTACTTTAGTGTCGCTAGTGTTTTTCACTCTTCTGGCTCCTTAGTCCGAATTGATGTGATAGTCTATTTGTAGGAATAAGGTTAGAGGCTTGCTAAAACTACGCTAAAGTTAGTGTAGGGGTATAGCATGGAGACTCTATGCTATACTTTTTCTGTTACACACCCGTAATTCGCGTCTATGGAACCAACAAACAAACCCCCGAGCCACCCTGCGATTCCGATTGCTATCGTCGTCGGCTTTGCCATGATTGCAATTGCAGTTTTCTTTACTGGAGGAAAATCTGCCTCCAACAACGCTGTGATGCCAAAAGACGGCAGCAGCTCAAAAACCACCACGAGCACCCCCAGGCCAGTTGATGGTTCTGACTATATTCGAGGTAATCCAAACGCTCCAATTTTGATCATCGAGTACGCTGATTATGACTGCCCTTTTTGTAAGCAATACCATGAGACACTCAGGATGATTATGGATGAGTACGGCGTCACTGGTCGGGTGGCTTGGGTGTACCGACAGTACCCAATTGGACAACTCCATCCGAACTCACCGAACGTTAGTGAAGCTGCGCTCTGCGTCGGTTCGCTTGGTGGAACCGAAACCTTCTGGAAATTTACTGATATGATTTTTGAAAATCGAGAAATCGATGAACCAACTAATCCGGTAAAACTACCCGACTATGCTGCTGAGTTAGGTATCTCGAAGGACGAATATTTCGCCTGTATTGACAGTAATCGCACCGACGAAGCACTCAAGAAAAGTGTTGAAGATGCCTTCAATATCGGAGCTCGAGGTACACCGTACACAGTTATTACTGTTGGTAACGAGCAGGCAGTGGTCAATGGTGCCCAATCATACGATGTAGTAAAGAGCATTATCGATAACCTCATTCGCCAACTGGATGGTGTAGGAGCTGCGCCAGAGAATTCCAACCCAGATACGGGCACTCCAGAAGTGGTTAATCCTTAACTGCTACTAAAACAATAAAAAGCGCTGCCACACGGCAAAACGCCGTATAAGAAAACCACCCCTGCGGGTGGTTTTCTAGCGTTTTGAGACGGAGTCATGTTTTCTGCTTCTTTCCTAGAGCAAAAAACAGACGAGTCCGGGGAATGAAACAGTATGGGATACTGTTTCATCGCTTAGTATAAATATTGACGAAGTAAATATTTTACTTAGCGACTTGACCCGCGCTTTTTTCATAACTGTTAGTAAATGATATAGAGTGTCTTGGCAGCTCGCAACAGGCTATTTCTCCCCTGGAGGTCGAAATATCCTAAGCGCCTGCATGACATAGTTTTTAGGAAGAGTTTACTCGACCATATAAACGGAAATGCCCTGGTGGTGAAATTCTGAATAGTCGCCTACGGCTCCTTTCATCATTCACTATTTCCTAATCTCGATTTTTTCAATGACGATAGGATCTACTGGGATATCGCCAGCGTTAGTTTCAGTCTTAGCTATCATGTCGACGATTTCCATCCCCTTCACTACACGGCCAAATACGGGGTGACTTGATTGTGCTGGCGGCTTATCAAAGTCCAGACCAGTGTTATCAACTAGGTTGATAAAGAACTGACTGCCGCCACTGTTGGGCTGGCCGGTATTCGCCATAGCGATGGTACCGCGCACGTTACTAAGCTCTTCTCCGGCCACAAATTCATCAGTAATCGTGTATCCTGGACCACCACTACCGTAGGTCATCACATCATCGCTTTTTGAGTTTGGGTCTCCACCTTGAACCATGAACCCCTCAATCACTCGGTGGAACTTTGTGCCGTTGTAGAAGCCTTCACTAGCAAGTTTCATAAAGTTGCCAGAAGTAATTGGCATCTGATTGTCAAATAGTTCGATTTCTATGACGCCTTGATTGGTGCTAAATACGGCGACTGGATTACTGTCATTTGTCATATCTTCATCATAAGCTTTTAATTCGTCGGCTGCGAGCGGAGCTGGAAGTTCTTCAAGAGTTGCTTCTGAGTCACTAATTTTTGCGTCTTGCTCTTTAGGTCCTACCCACATCGCAATCGCTACAATCAGCGCTCCACAAAGGAAAAGTAGCGCAATGAGAGGGAAAGCTTTTTTCATCATGTCGTCATTCATACTTTACACATTTATGATTTGCTAATAACTTCAATCAGGCAAGGAACTTTTTGGGTCCCGCGCTTTAACACAATAGTGTGTTCCCCGAGTGCCTTGATGGGGGTTTCAATACCCACCCAGCGTTTTTCGATCTTGGCCCCGGCTCTTATAGCTGCCGCTACAATATCTTCTTCGTGCACAGCCTTGAAGAGATGTCCTTGGGCATTTGCTTCACCGCCTCCAACCTGGACCGGACTATTATGGAATACAGCGACAGCTGCATCAAACTGGGCTTGCTCAGCATCCGTATGAGCTTTAGCAGTAGCGTCAAGGTTAGCTATTTTCTTTAGGTTAACAGCACTCGCCGGCTGCGCCCACCTTTTCGGAATCAGTTGGTTTTGAGCATACCCATCTGGCAGCTCCACCACTTGTCCTTTACGGCCTATCTTGGCCACATCACGTAAGAGAATTACTTTCATCCCGCTGCACAGATTGATGCTGCTGGCACGCCGTGCCAGCGTGAAAGAGAATTATGGTTGTAATTTTGTTTCATATATTTTGTTATGTAATGACCCGAACCTGTATCCCATAACAGCATCAATACTTGCTGCGGGATTCATGCTGTATTTTTAGCTATTAAACATCTCACTATTTCAGAGTGGATCTATAATAGCAAATACTGCTGTTACTCTCCAGTTCCCTCTGTCAGGCCATTTTCAAAGCTTTCGCTCGCTACCGTCTCTCCCTTAAGAAAGCGGAGTGCAGCGTCCTTTTGTGGGTCATTGCCCGCTTCGCGGTCAGCCGGAGTACGCTTTATGAGGATGTCAGGAGCGAGACCCCCAGCAGAGATAGAGACGCCGGTTGGTGTCAGCCAACGTGCGACAGTGACCTTGAGTGATGCTCCCCCGTCAAGCTCTACTAGTTCCTGTACAGAACCTTTACCGAAGGTATTGTCGCCAATCACTGTAGCCACGCCGTGATCCTTGAGTGCACCAGCCAAGATTTCAGACGCTGAAGCCGAACCACCGTCGACGAGGACGACAAGGTTTTGTGGGTTGAACTCTTTCACCTGACGGTTACGTGTACGGAAGATTTTGTCCTCGCCACCTTCACCGGTTTGCTCTCGTACCACGACCTTGCCTTGCGGCAAGAAGAAACTACCAATATCAACGGCACTTTGCATGAAGCCACCCGGGTTTCCACGCACATCGATAATAAGCTTTTGCGCTCCACTGTTTGCAAATTCTTTGACGGCCTCTTCCATTTTTGACTCAGAGACAGCATTGAAACTGTAAAGGGCAATGATGAAGGTGTCATCAATTTTTTCGGTTTTGACCGTCGGGATGTCGATGTTGTCGCGTACAACCGGGATAGTCCTGAAGTCAGTGTCACCTTCGCGGTAAACCTCGAAGGTAACAGTAGTTCCCTTTTCACCCCGAATCAAGCGTACCGCTTCATCCACACGCATTCCTTCGGTACTCTCTTGGTCGATTTTCACGATTACGTCGCCTGACATCAGTCCAGCTCGCTCGGCTGGAGTACCTGGCAGCGGAGCTATGATAGTAATTACCCGTTCGCGGATTCCTACTTCCATACCGACACCGCTGAAGTTTCCAGAGATATCTTCGCCAAAGCGTTCTGCCTCAGACGGCGGCAGGTAGACGGTATAAGGATCTCCATAAGCAGCTACGAGACCGGCAATCGCGCCCTCGATACGTTCATCTGCTGACAATGGTGTACCCGTGGCGGTCACATACTTTTGTTCCAAAAGTTGCCATACTTTCCAGAACTCAGTTAAATTTACGTCTTCAGCCTGCGCAGCTTCGCGCGCACTTGGAAAAATACTACCTAGCGGCACGTTTTTACCCAAAAAAGAATTTGTTTTACCGACATACACTCCAGAAACAAAGGTCCCTAAGGCCAACACCAGTGCTAGGCCATAGCCAAGCCACTTCTTTGTTTCGTCCGCGTTATCATTGGTTGGATCTTCTGTGTGGTTAATCATCGGACTATTATCGCACGAAGTCGGGCTCAGGCAAAAAAGTTCCGTGAATCTAAATTGCTTTTAGAAATATTACTAATCAAAAGCACCGTTATTTCAAATAAAACAATTTAAAACGAACGGATTACAGACTATTCCAACAAGTGAGTATTGTCAGTTTATGCCAAAATCTTGGGTCATGGTGGAGTATTTCTTAAATGCGTTCGCATTTGATACACTAGACACTAATGTTTGAAGCACTATTCGGAAAAAAAACGCCAGTATCTCACCGGGACATTAAACTGTTTAATACTGAAACTGGTAGCTTACAGTTGTTTGAACCTCTCAAAAGTCCCAAAGTGACCATTTACAGCTGCGGACCAACAGTTTACGACCATGTACATATTGGGAACCTGCGCACCTATCTTTTCCCGGACAT
>JAYVBM010000092.1:0-17249 GCA_043750495.1 Minisyncoccota bacterium
AAGGACGTAAACCCCGTTGACCTCCTCACTTATAAGTACGTTGTTATTGCCGACGCGACAGGATCAGTGGAAGCACTAGAAAAGCGCATCGCTACAACAGCACCTAAGTCTAAGTAATATGGCTCTCTTTGGAAAAAAGACAGAAGCAATCAAAGAGTCAAAGCCTGTATCACAAAAGTCGCAAGCAAGCGCGACTGACCAGAACCTCCATGCAATCTTGCAAAAGCCACACTTTACTGAGAAATCAGTAAATATGGGTGAAAAGAACGTGTACACCTTTGAGGTGAAGCGTGATGCAACAAAGTTTCAGGTCCGTGATGCAGTGAAAGCTCTCTACAACGTGACGCCGGTAAAGGTCAATATCGTCAACAAGCGACCAGCCCTTCGTCCAAAAGGATCAACTAACCGTATGGTTAAGGTTCCGGGGATGAAGAAGGCGTATGTGTACCTTAAGAAAGGTGACACCATCAATTTGGTCTAGACGACTTCTACATTTGGCGAATGGCTGCGTTATTTTTCCACTCAAACATTCACTGTACAAACCAGTACAGCTCATGTCTTCGCGAAAAAATGCCTTGCCCTTCATCCAAATCTAAAAGTCTCTGATTGAACACATTACAAGTTAGGAAGATAAGAGAAATTTCTCACTATTTTCTAACCAAGAAATTATGAAACAATATAAACCTACTTCAGCTGGTCGTCGCGACGGATCAGTAATTGAGTACAAAAAGAAGCTCACCACTACCAAAAGCGAACCGCTAAAGGCACTTACGAAGGGTCGCCGCAGTACTGGTGGACGTAACAACCAGGGACGTACGACCATGCACTACATTGG
The DNA here is from genome assembly GCA_043750495.1 of Minisyncoccota bacterium. Classification (GTDB taxonomy): domain Bacteria; phylum Patescibacteriota; class Minisyncoccia; order Phycocordibacterales; family UBA918; genus OLB19. The sequence goes on from JAYVBM010000092.1 coordinate 836, forward strand.
TGGTGGAAACAAGCGTACTTATCGTCTTATCGACTTCAAGTACGAAAAGAAAGATATTCCTGCCGTAGTGGAAACAGTCGAGTACGATCCATTCCGTTCCGGATTTATCGCACTTATCTGTTATGCAGACGGTGAACGACGATACATCCTTGCACCACAAAATCTTGGCAAGGGTGCAACCGTCATTACTTCAGCCACCGCCAAGGTAGCTGTCGGTAACCGACTTCCACTCAACGCTATCCCAGTTGGTACATTCGTATACAACGTAGAGCTCAAGCCAGAAAATGGTGCCAAGCTCGGTCGTTCAGCTGGTACCCACATCGAAGTGGTTGCCCAAGACCCGAAGCAAACTACCCTCAAGATGCCATCAACTGAACTCCGAAAGGTAGCTAATACTTCTTGGGCTTCAATTGGTTCAGTATCAAACGAAGAACACCGCCTCGTGGCGATTGGTAAGGCCGGACGCGCTCGTCACATGGGACTTCGACCGAAGACTCGTGGTACCGCGAAGAACGCTGTAGACCACCCACACGGAGGAGGTGAAGGTAAGTCTCCACGCGGTCACCGCCGCAGTCGAACCAAACAAGGTCGACCAACCGGTAAGGGCCAGAAGACTCGTTCACCAAAGAAATACTCAAACAAACTCATTGTTGCACGTCGTAAGCCAGGAAAGCTTATGCGGAGTGGCAAGTAAAAATAAAAGCCTCGGCATCTGCCGAGGCTTTTATTTTTAGTATCTGCACTGCAGCAGATACGTGCTTGCCACTCGACCGCAACGATATGAGTCGCCCCTTTCCTAGGGCGGCGAAAGAGTGATTCGGACGTGGAAAGTAGTAAAACAAAAAACACCACAGCCGTAAACCGGTGGTGTTTTTTAGTATCTCGTACCCAGACAGAAACCCAAGGCAAACACCCCGACAAACAAAACGATGGCAATTGTCTGCGAATACCAGGTCACTTTTTTCCACTCAATTTTCATCGTCACAGTGTAAACGATTAGGCAGGTGTTTGCTATACTAAAAGAGTGAAAAACACGACTCTCTCCTTACAGCTATTTGGTTTGTACGCGATTGCTACTGGCGTCACGTTCCTACTGTACCCAGCGATTACTACAACTCTCGGCCTCCCGCCGCTGCTGGATGGTTGGACGCGCCTGATTGGGTTACTGGCTTGCGCGCTTGGTGTCTACTATGTAGTTAACGCTGCGTACCTACCTTTTGCGAAGGCCTCCGTTGTCGTGCGCTGTTTGTTTGGCTTGGCAACACTTTACCTTTTTCTTGCCGCGCAAATGCCGGCCGCGATCTTGACCTTCGGTGCCGTTGATGTGATTGGTGCCATTTTTACTGCATTGACATTGAGAAAGAAGTGATCGAGACAATAGTTTCCGACTGAAGAAAATCCGGACTAGCATGGTGGATGCTAGTCCGGAACAAACTTTGCTGCAACGCTCAGCTTATCGCTTTAATAGGCCGAGATCTTTGCAGGTGTCACCCAGCATGGAAAGGCCACTTCGACAGATATGCCACTGAACCTGCAGTGGATAGGTGGCGGCCAACCATAGTAGTGCCGCTGGTGACACCTGGCCTTGTTTTAACTCAGTATGGATTTTGCGCAGTCCGTCGACCTTCGACCGGACAAACCAGTATACTTGTGCGGATCGGTGCGATGCTTTGAAAAGCTTCGCGTTTCGTTTCGCAATACGAGCTTGAGTTTTGTCGGACATGGGAATCTCCTCCTGTCTAAATCCAGTCTGGCATGATGGAGATCTTTGTCAACGCATGGGTGGTACTAATAAATCTCAATACAACCGTCTTATTAGGAGATAATCGCGCTTGGATTGTTGATGAACCTCTTTATAAATAGTTCATAACTTTGATTGTGAGTAGCCCTTAATACTGCTTTAATTAGGCTACATGGGGAGGCTTTCTTTAGCAGTTTCAGCGCTATTTGTCTTGGCTGTATACGTTGGTTTTCTGGTGCCTTCTACGATTCAAAGTAATCCCACAACTCTGCAATCCTCTGGTTCATATATTACCTATCAATACCTCACCCCGACAAGTGCCCCTCTACTTGCTGCAACCAACGAGGTCATCTCAAATACAGTCTCGCCCACTCTTGCAATCGATGACAGTGTTGACTCGCGCCTGGTTGGTATGCTTCTTCACATCAAATGGTTGATGCAAAGAGAGGGGGGTACTGCGACAGACAAAGAGCTAGTCCGTCTCAATAAGCAAGTCCTTTCACTCATGGACGATATTGGAGAAGACAATAGAGATGATGATGATGAAAGCGGTCTGCCTGACACTTTTGTAATTACTGACGCCGGGGTGGTGACCAGCGGAGCGTGGCAGGCATCTGTAATTGCTGACGCATTTCTTTCGGACACACTTACCATCGGTGCCGGGTCAACTTTTGCGAACAACCTCATTACCCCAAATAACCTTCTTACTACGGGACAGGCCGACGAGTACTGTCTCACCTATGAAACTACTGGCACCACCTTTGAATGGCAGACCTGTGGTGCTGGCAGTCTGGCTTCGACCGACATCGACACTTCGGCAGAATTGTCGGCGATTGTAACGGACGAGACCGGCAGTGGAAATTTGGTATTTAGCGCTTCACCGACGCTTTCGGGCATACTTACTGCTGCGGGCGCAAACTTTAGCGGCAATTTAGGAATTGGAAGTTCTACACCATACGCAAAACTCTCACTGACCAATAGTGGTTCCGGACCAAGCTTCTTTGTGGAAGATAGTTCTTCACCAGACTCAACGCCTTTTGTGATAACAGCCAGTGGACAGGTAGGGATAGGCACAGCAAATCCATTTGCAAATTACAAAGTTGAGATTAAAAGTGATTCATCAGATTTTGCTCACTTCGGTTTAGGTACATTTGTTGAGGGAGATCCCACGGTAGCAAATTCACGGTATGGGGGTGTTGATGCGTACGTTTCTTCTAAGGTAGGAAATAATACCAATATGCGCTACATATTTGGTGTGGGCTCCGGTGCTGCCCACAATGGTAACGGCGTCTTACAAGAGCTTCAAGGAAATTATAGTTATATAGAAAGTACTGGCTCTGGCACTGTAACAAATGCGATGGCATATGATGCGACAGCATATAATACGAGCATCACAAGTACCCTGTCTAACCTCACCTATTTTAAAGCCGGTAATTTAATTAACACCGGAACGATTACCGATACGTATGGCGTCTACGTGGGAGACATAACTGCTGGAACGCAGACTAATACCCCTTACTCTTTCTATGCATCAGACAGTGGCGCCAAAAACTACTTCGCGGGCAATACTGGTATCGGCACGACTACATCAAATCAAAAGCTCAGCATATTCAACAGTGCAGCCGATGCTGCTATCGAGTTCTCATCCCTCACCGGCTCGCCATACAAGTGGACTATGGGTATCGACTACTCTGATGCCGGAAAGTTCAAAATCTCCTCCTCTTCAGTCCTTGGTACTAACGACCGGTTTGTGATTGATGGAAACGGAAATGTTGGAATTGGTTTAAATCCCAACAACCTCAGCCGACTTCAAGTCGCTACCACCCGCACTGAGACAACCGGTTTCTTTAAGGGAAGTGAGATAATTATGGCGGCAAACCCGAGCGGTAATTCCACAGCCGTAACTACTGGCCTAAGTGTTTACTCCGAGTCCCAAACCGGTAATATTCGAGACATAGCTAGCATCAACGGGGTTCTGTCAGGCGCTTTTCACAATGGGTCAGGCGTTTTAACAAACATTGATGCTGTCTATGCCTACACCGATAATTATGGACAGGTGACCAATGTGACTGGAGTCGCAGCAGAGGGCTACAACAGTGGTGTCATCACAAGCCAAAGATTTTTTGAAGTCATTGATTTAGCTAACTTCGGCACCATCACCAACACCTACGGCGTCTACGTTGGAGACATCACTTCCGGTACTCAGACCAACACCCCATACTCTTTCTACGCTTCAGATAGTGGCGCTTTGAACTACTTAGCGGGGAATGTCGGTATTGGCGACACCACCCCGGACGCTCTCCTTGATTTTGACCTTATCTCTAGTTCAGCAAGTGCAGCGAACCAATACGGCTCCTACTTCACCGTGACCGACACAGGCACAACTAATGCGGGCACAGACCGAACCTACGGTAATCGTATCGATGTTACAAGAACCGGCGCAACTGGCGGTACTGTCCAGACGTATGGGCAATACATGGCTATCACCGGTGATACCGGCGGTGCGAGCACAAACTACGGTCTTTACATGGATGTAATAGGTGCGGACAGTAATTACGGGCTTTACGTAGATGTCACTGGTGCTGGAACCAATTACGCCGCTATTTTCGACGGAGGCAATGTTGGTATTGGTACTACTACCCCAGCGCAAGAACTCCAGGTCTTTGGCGACATTCGAGTTGGCACTACGGGAACCAATGGCTGTCTGGAAGACTTTGGTGGAGGAGTGATCGCCGGGACCTGTAGCTCAGACGAGCGACTCAAGGAAAATATTACACCGATCACACAAGAGGGGCGCAGTTACCTTGAAGCATTAGCAGCACTCACTCCCGTTACGTACAACTGGAATAAGCGAGCCACCGAGCTTTATAGTAAGAATGGCAGTGTTGAAAATCTTGGGCTCATTGCGCAAGATGTCGAAGTGGTCTTTCCAGAATTAATTTCAATTAACGATGATGGGTATCGACAAGTAGATTTTAGAGCGCTGCCATTTTATATCATGGAAGCACTAAAGGAATTGTGGGCGAAAGTGCAGGGGCAAGATGAGCGACTCGAACAACTCGAACAAGAGAACGAATACTTGAAAGAGAGGATTGAAAACATTGAAGGTGAACTTAATATAGAACCGGCTCCTGCACCCGAGCCTGTGGTTGAAGAGACAGTCTACAGCGAACCGCAGGATTCTGTAGGGGGTGTACCAGATGTGACGGCGCAACCTGACGTAAGCGAGGAAACTCCTGAACCAGGAACAGTTTTGGAAGAACCTACGCAGGCAGCGGAGCCTGGAGGGGAAGCCGCCTATATACTAGTGCCGGCTCAGAGTCTTTAGAAAAAACATGTCACGTAGTGACATGTTTTTTTCAGTTACATCCCAGGCTTTCGCTCTCTTTCCTTAAAAATAAAATCCTTTAGTTTCTTACTCGCTTTTAAGGTGTTGAAAATCGCTCTTGGGTCGCGGTCCGTATGGACCGCGACTTTTTGGATACTTTGCCCGGATATGAGGAGCTCAAATCCGCCGCGGGTATACGTAGCTGTAACGTATCGCGTACTCGAGCTTTTTTTATTGGAACGTATCTCGCCAGGGGCAATCATTTTAATCCCTTTGATGTTCTTCAGTTCATATACTACAGCCGCGGCAGTTTCAGTCAGCGAAGAGTGTTCGGTACCTCTAGGTTTTGGCATAATCAAACGATAACAGGTTGTTATAAAAATAAAAAGCTTTATGCAGTCTCACCGAAGCGAATGTGCATAAAGCTTATCCCTGGAATAGTAAACGAAGCACCCTGCCAGTGAAGCAAAGCAGCAATCCAATCGCTGTTCCATTTATCAAAATGCCCGTGAGGAACTCTCCCCGTCTTCCTAGAGCAGCCACTGCGTCAAGTGAGATACCCTCTTCCCAGCACTTCTGACGGAGGTTGTCGGACCGCGTCGTGTACGTGCGATACTCATCTTTCATAATGGAGTATCCAGCAATGAAGCCAATGATAAACCACCATATCGAGCTCGCAACCAACCAAGACGTGAGTCCAAAGGTCAGGATACTCGCTGCGAGAGCAAGGAACTGTCTCATGCGGCGTCCTTTCATTAGACTACTGAGTGTAGTTAATAGTTTAAAGGATATAATGTCAAGTAAAAAAAAGACTCAAAGGTGCGCCTGAGCGTACCTTTGGGTCTTGAGCGTTAGTCTTTGGTCCAGTAGTTGCCGTCCATGCAGGCAAAGCAGCAATCTGAGGCAGAGACACCGTGGCGTTCTATGACCTCTTTGAATCTATCTAGAGGGAGAAATTCAAGCGAATCAGCGTCAATGTATTCGCGCATTTGGTCGACCGTATGATCAGCCGCCAGTAGTTCGCCTGTTTTGGTAGCGATACCGTAGTGGCACGGTCCTATCACCGGTGGTGAGGGGATACGCCAGTGCACCTGAGTAGCGCCGCGAGCGCGTAGTTCCTCGGTGATCTTCCTACTAGTAGTCCCTCGAACGAGTGAATCGTCCACGACCACTACTCGCTTTCCGGCTATCTTATCAGTTGCAAACCCAAACTTATCCGCTACTCCTCGCTCGCGCTTGGCTTGTCCGGATTTGATAAAGGTTCGACCGGTATTGTGTCGGCGCATGATAGCGTGTGGCGCAAAGGTTCCGGTGCTACTTGCCTCACCGTAGCCAGTGGCTGAAAGCGTACCGCTATCTGGTATTCCAAGCACAAGGTCTGCTTCTAGAACGTCCTCCTTAGCGAGCTCGCGGCCGAATGCTTCTCGAATATCTGACACGGGAATGCCGAATATATTGCTCGTAATCTGTGCAAAGTACACCCATTCAAAAGGGCATAGACGAAGTTTACCGTCGCCGAATTCTTTTGAGGTGATGACAGAACCATCAGTCGTAAAACTGACCATTGTGCCTGGCTTTACCTCTTGCCACTGCAGCACTCCAATCGCATCCAAGGCACTACTTTCTGAGGCGATGGCGTAGCCATCGCCACACCGACCCCAGACCAGCGGTCGGTTGCCGGTGCTGTCGCGGATGGCAACCAGTCGCCCTGGGAGAGTGATAATCGCTGTACAGCTGCCCTGCATTTTTGCCAAGGTGTCGATAATACTTTTTTCCAGCAAGTCCTTACGCCAAGCTCGCAGCAGCAATCGAAAGAATACTTCAGTATCAGACTCTGATACGAAGGGAACTCCGGTCAGGTCCTGCGCTTTTAGCGTCGGGATATTGGTGAAGTTGCCGTTGTGAGCGATAGCAATCGGCTCGTTGTCGACGGTCATCAAAAACGGCTGCATATTTTTTGGCCCGTCAGAATTGGTTGCCGTCGGGTAGCGGTTGTGGCCGATAGCAATACTGCCGACTAGGGCATCGAGTTCTTCTTGAGGAAACTCATTCACTGTGCCCTTAAGTCGGTACTCGTGTTTCTTAATACCGTCAATGCTGACAATTCCAGCGGCCTCTTGCCCGCGGTTTTGCAGGGCGTGGAGCATCATTCTAATTGTTTCGGAAGCAAGGGGCACATTAATAGTGCCGGCGATTCCACACATTATTTATTCCTTCAGTTGTGATGAACTTCTGCGACCAGAGTAACGCAAATAGTAAGGTAGGGCAATAAATTTTTTAAATAGATGTGTTGTGTTTGAGGTTGCTTCGGCTGAGATTGGAGGTTGTTTCTACAGCTCGCTGCAACCTGTTTAGCTCCCGGGAAAGAGGGGGCTAAATAGACTCAGCGCCTGTATATTTTCACCCCAAGGGTACTGCATTTTTATAGTCGCTGCACTCCTTAAAAATTGGGCGCGCAATAGTCGTAGCGGCGCCCCTTCGGCGAAGGGGTTGGAAGTACTCTTGGGGTGCTACTCGTTGCCTCAAACAAAAAAGCCCAGAACGCATGCGTTCCGGGCCACCTTTCAGGTATCTTCTACCAATGCTCCGTTCTTGACTGATTCAATAAAATCTTCGATCTGCACGAACGTGTCAGCTTCCTGCACCAGTGCTTTTGCTGTGGTGTTTTTCTCGCTGTTAGTTGGGTTGAAATAAGAGATAACTGTCACTCGCTTGCCGCGAGATTTTAGTACTTCAACCAAATAGGAGAAGTCGCCGTCGCCCGAAAAAATAATGATGTGATTAAACAGAATCTCGGAGAAACAGATATCCGTCGTGATCTCAACATCAGTGTTTTTTCTGTTTTGCCAGCCACGTTCTTTGGCTATGAGCTGTGCGCGCTTAAGCTTCACGTTATAGCCAAGTCCACGGAGGCGGTACGCCAACTCTTGTACCTCATTACCACCCTCGCCGGCGTACAGATGAAATCTCGCAAACATCACAAATTCTGTGAAGGCTTCCTTCATTTCCTCCCAAGGCATTGCCAGTTTCTTGTTTTTCATAGAAGAAATGAGCTCAAGCGTCGTGCGGATATTGTCCCAGTCAATAAATACCCCAACTCGGTCAGTGTTAAGTAACATAAGGTCTACGACCTCCTTTCTCTTACGAAGAGTGCCAGATTAGAAGAAAATGTCAATCTAAACCGGAGTCTGTCCAACTCTCGGTGTCGGACAACCTATCATCTATTTTTCCTATAGGAAAAATAGATGATAGGTTGAGTTTAGGATATAAAAAATAAAAAAGCCCGCACCGCACCCTTCCTCGGGAGAGGAAGGGTGCGGTGGCAGGCAGCTGAGCTTGGTCGGAACGCAGCCTGAAAGGCTGACTCTTCAGAAAAGGCTTTTAATCAAGTACAAAACGACGCCAAAGATGACTCCAGCAATTAAGGCCGAGATGAAATGCATACCCGGACCACCTTGGCGGAGTAACTCTTTTATTTTCTCCACCTCTTCTGTCTTTCCTGTTTCGATTAGATAATCAGAATAAAGACTAGAGTAGATGATGTTTCCCTTAAGAAACATATGAATCATTCCCGCCAACAGGAAACTGATAAAGTTCGTGAGAAAGATCAGGCTGGCAAGCGTCACACCGATTGTTCCAAAGCGTAGGGCGTTTATCAAAATAACTTGTCTGGTCACTTCGACCTCCTCTGACTATCCTTCTAGCATTTTGAACACAATAAATAATTTGTCAAATAAAAAAGCCCGAACCGCGTGCAGTTCCCCGGGAGGGAAGTGCACGCGGCGTCGGAGCTTGCATTAAAGGAAAAGACCGAAGAAAAGCTTGAACATTTCGTCGACGCCAAAAAGGATGGCGCCGAGAATTGTTCCAAACAGCCAGATCTCGGCGTGAGGCGCCGGTGTATCGGCACTCTTCCACCATTTCCCCGAAAAAACCCGACGGCTCCTTGCACTTATGACATAGAGCAGCGTGATGCCGAGAGGTACCCACAGCCATCCATCAACGAAGATGAACAGCAAGGCAAATAAAACAAACCAAATGAACCTCATGTCACTCTCCCTTCTTGCAGCACATGAATAGTTAAATTAATCATACATACAAGTCCAGGTCAATTTATTTTTAACGTATGTAGTAGCAGAGAGCCTAGAATGTTGACTTTCCCTCCAAATTTAGGTATTCTCTTCGGGTTCCAACCTTTGTCGCGCGTTAGTCCTAATATCTTAATTGGACTAACAAAATCAACAAAATAAAGGACTGGGAGTCCCTACTAAGGCCGGCCGTTACCTGTCTTTATAAGGGATTCTCAATCAGCCGCCACTGTGCGGCTCGTTTCTGTATTGAAACAAGCTGAATACGCGGGTTACTAATTCTATTAACGAAAAGGGTAGTGCTGAGTGAAGTTCTAGGAGTCTAGTCGATTTGTGAAGAAGGCGTAGTTTTCTACGGTGACTGAACAAATCGGCGTAACGACAACGAAATTCGCCAGCAATACCATTTGCAGTATGTCAAGATCACTATATAAGGGACCGTTCGTCGACGAAAAGCTGCTTAAGAAAATCGCTGGTAAAAAAGGCGCAGATACAACAGTAATCAAGACCTGGGCTCGTCGCTCAGTAATCTCACCAGAAATGGTCGGATTCACCTTCGGCGTCCACAACGGCAAGGACCACGTTCCCGTCGTCATTGCAGAAGAAATGGTAGGACACAAGCTTGGTGAATTCTCACCAACTAAGAAGTTCCACCGACACGGAGGTAAGATGCAGAAGGAACTCGAACAGAAGAAGAAGGCCGCTGAAATCACTGCTGCCAAGGCTGCTAAGACGACTACGTCAACTAAGAAATAAGTATGAAAGCAATTCTAAAAGACTATCGTCAATCACCACGTAAGGTACGTCTACTGGCTGACCTCGTACGAGGAAAGAAAGTAGCTGACGCCCTAACAACACTCAAGTTTGTCGATAAACGAGCCGCTGGTCCATTTGCTAAAGTAATTGACTCAGCTGTCGCAAACGCGAAAGCCCAAGGAGCAGACGTTACCAAGCTCTTTATCAAGGCAGTCGCCGTCGATAAAGGAACTGTGCTCAAGCGATCAATGCCCCGCGCCCGAGGTTCTGCCTCACGAATTAATAAGCGTAACAGCCACATCTCAGTTGAGTTGGGCGTGAAATAATCTATGACACACGTAGCACACCCATACATTCAACGCATTGGCGTGAACCGCGACTGGAGAAGTCGTTGGTTTACCACCGATCCAAAGAAGTTCCGCGAATATCTTCGCGTTGACGCAGCGCTGCGCAAGCACCTCAAGACTCGCCTTAAAGGTATGTCTGTAGATGCTATCGAAATCGAACGCAGCGACAAAGAAATTCGTATTATCATCAAGACCGCCAAGCCAGGACTTATCATTGGTCGTAGTGGAGACGGTATCACGGCTCTTAAGAAAGAGCTTGATCTCTTCCTTCGCTCACAAAAGATGTCAGCTAAGCTTGGTCTCAAGATTGATATTGAAGAAATCCGTTCACCAGAATCATCAGCTCGCATCGTGGGCCAAATGATTGCTGAAGGACTAGAAAAGCGCATGACTTTCCGTCGTGTGATGAAGCAAACAGCTGAAAAAGTAATGGCTAACCGAGACGTGCTCGGTGTCCGTATGTCACTTGCTGGTCGTCTTGGAGGAGCTGATATGGCTCGCCGAGAGGAACTCAAAAAGGGACGTGTACCACTTCAAACACTCCGTGCCGATATCGACTTTGCACGCGTAGAGGCCAATCTGCCTTACGGTGTGATTGGTATCAAGATTTGGATTTACCGAGGAGACGTCTTCGCCGACCGAACTACAGGCAAGTCGGACCAAGCACCAAGAACTACCGGAGCACCATCAGCCGCACGCTCACCTCGTCCGACTAGTCGCCCAACTAAATAATCGCGTATGTTAGCTCCAAAAAAAGTAAAACACCGAAAGTGGCAAACCAACCGTATCAGTGAAGAACGTCGTCAACGTCCAGATACTCGGGGTATCACCGTTGCCTACGGAGAATACGGTCTCATGGCTACTACTGGTTCACGCGTAAAATCAAACCAAATTGAAGCAGCTCGTCGTGTTATTTCACGTACATCAGGTAAGACTGGCCGTATTTGGATTCGTATCTTCCCAGATCGTCCGATCACTAAAAAAGCTGCAGAAGTACCGATGGGTAAGGGTAAGGGAGATCCCGATCACTTTGTGTTCGAGGTCAAACCTGAACGTATCCTGTTTGAAATCGCAGGCGTCACCGAAGAAGTTGCTAAAGAAGCATTTCGAAAGGCGACTGCAAAATTACCAGTCAAAAGCAAGTTCGTGCGTCGTGCGGACACTAACGCTAAATAATCGTCTCCTATATGACAAACATGCAAGATCTTCGAAAGAAGTCAGACGCTGAACTCGCAACCAAAGTTCAAGATGCACGCAAGGCTGTACAGGATGAACGATTTAAGGATGCGTTTAGTCGAAAGGCAAACATCATCCGTTCTTCCAAGAAGGACGTGGCGCGTAGTCTCACCGAGCTCACAACTCGCCGCCGTAATAACGAAACCAAATAGTATGACTACCGAAACATCAAGCAACGGTCGCGTGCTCCGCGGTAAAGTCGTCTCTTCAAAGATGACCGACACCATTACGGTTGCAGTAGAGCGATACGTAAAGCACCCAAAGTACAAAAAATTCCTCCGTCGCACAAAGAAATACTTAGTGCATGACGCTGGTAATACAGCAACCGTAGGACAAGTGGTCGACATCAAAGAAGTTCGCCCGATGTCAAAGCGTAAAAGCTTTGCCCTCGTAACTCCTAAATAAGCGTATGATTCAACCACAAACAATCGTAAAGATTACTGATAACTCAGGCGGTAAAGTCGGACGAGTGTTCAAGGTGCTCGGCGGCTCAAAGAAGCGCTATGCAGAACTAGGAGAAATGGTAGTGCTTGCAGTGCAAACTGCAGAACCACGTAAAGGCGTGAAGAAAAAGGACGTCGTGTATGGAGTCGTTGTACGCCAGCGCAAGCCATTTCGGCGCAAGGACGGTTCTTATGTAAGCTTTGACGACAATGCAGTAGTAATTGTCGACAAAGTGAAGAAGGAACCAAAAGCAAACCGCGTGTTTGGTCCAATCCCACGTGAACTTGCTGAAGCGGGTTATCAGAAAATTGTGTCATTGGCACCTGAAGTTGTATAAACTTTTAGACTAATTACGAATCGTATGAAAATCAAGCAAGGAGATACCGTCAAGGTAATCGCAGGCAAGGACAAGGGCAAGACCGGAACCATCCTCGTCACTCTAAAGGAAACAGACCAAGTAGTTATTGAAGGAGTAAACGTGGCCAAGCGTCACCAGAAGAACAAGCGCTCACGTTCACAAGGACAAATTATTGAAAAGAGCATGCCGATTCACGTTTCAAACGTATCACTCATGGAAGGTGAAAAGACCGTCCGCGTTGGATACATAATGGAAGGTGATAAGAAGGTTCGTGTATCGCGCGCCTCGGGTAAAAAGATCTAATTAATAAAAAAGTTAATTTTGGAGTTAGAGTGTTGGATGAAATGCGCGAAGCCTAGGAATTTTTTTGAGAGAGACGTACGTTTGTACGGTGACCGATAAAAATTCCGTAGCGACAAAGTAGCGAGCGAGAGTCGCAAAATTAAGTTTACTTAATTTTATGACCGAGCGAGCGTACTTTGTATCGTTAGCTACAAAGCAGTTCGCCGACACACGCTCCCAAAAGAGTATGGAATCAGTACAGGCTCGCATAAAGAATGCATACAAGGAACTCAAAGGAGACTTTGGGTACAAGAACCCTCACCAAGCACCAGCTATCGAAAAGGTAGTTATCTCAGTTGGGACTGGTCGGGTAGACGACAAAGCTAAGATCGCTCTTATCCAAGATCGTCTAGCAAAGATCACTGGACAGAAGGCCTCACCTCGCCCAGCGAAGCAATCAATCGCTTCATTCAAGCTCCGTGAAGGTGAAATCATTGGTTACCAAGTAACTCTCCGTGGTGCTCGTATGAATCACTTCCTCGACAAGTTGATTCACATCGCTATCCCACAGACTCGCGACTTCCGCGGTCTCAAGGTTTCATCTATTGATGAAATGGGTAACTACACACTCGGTATCAAGGACAATACAATTTTCCCTGAAACTGCTGATGAAGAGCTCAAGGATGTCTTTGGTATGTCTATCACTCTCGTGACAACAGCCAAGACCAAGCCCGAAGCCGAAGCGTTGCTTCGACACATCGGCTTGCCGCTGCAGAAGCCAACTGCATAGTTGGCTTCTAGAACGAGACCTGCGTCTCGTTCGGCAGCGGCAAGAGGCGGAAACATGTTTTTAATTCTTCCTAGAATTAAAAACAGTTGAGTCGGGCCCGATAGCACTTAGTAGATTTGGAACGTAGTGAACAAATATACTTAGTGACTAGTGGGTGCCGCTGCAGAAGCCAACTGAACCCGCAAAGTAATTTTGTTTTAAAAACAACGTACAAAAAAACCAGCCATCCGGCTGGTTTTTTTGCACTCGATTTTTATTAGTAATTCCTGTACTGTAGTCGGGGATAGTTAAAGGAAAGACCCATGGATTTGAGTATGACGGCGCTCGTGCTACCGATTGAAGTGACACTTGGTCAAAGTAGAGTAACAGCCTCGACAGTACGCGCACTTGAAGAACGAACTGTGCGTTTTAAAGAGGATGCAGCAACGGAATTGCTGCGCTCCTGCAGGCGAAGTAGTGTTTCGGGTCGGTTTCGGCTCCACTGTCGGAGTATCAGAAGTTTTGGTTTTGAAACTAAGATCAGACTTCAAGTGGCCTATAATCGCGCGCAAAAAGAAGGCCTCGTGTTGTGTGAGCCAGAAGTAATCGTTCGGGTCCTTGAAGATATTTCGATGATTATCAGACCTGGCCGAGCGGCACACTTCGCGATGAATGCGTCTTCTTCTGCGTACATCTTCCAACTTCACGGTGTTCGTAAGACTATGGGCATGGAGCGTCTAGTTCGGCTTTTGCCTAGAGATACCCAGATGGAATATGCCTGTTCCACCGAACTCATCTTCTGCCAGAAAATTTCGTAACCACCATAATCCGCGGGCAACTGCGGATTATTTTATTTGACATAAAAAGGTTTCCGTATTTATATAGCCTAGGTCCAATAACTGTTAAGGATTCTTATAGTGCCCGAAGCAACTGTTCTTCCTTTTGCAAGACCTAGTCATGGTTACGTGCCTTCCACACACACAGCATTGTTCTGGTCATGTAGTCCAGACATGTGGTCTGGGGGTGCGGAGAAACTTATCTCTATGGCACGTAACGCTTTTGAGGTGTCACCTCAAGCTTTAAGATTTCTTCGCGCTTGCAGCGGCGAAATTGAGCAACAGGAGCTAAAACTGATTCAGCCGTCATCGGCACTTGATGCCAAGACAATGCTTGGTATAAAGGAGGTTGAGTGCCTTGCTCTTAATGCGGGATTTATCCACGTTGAGCCCCTTACGGTGTTGTCGTGGGCTGTGATGTCATATAACCCCAACTTTGAGCGTGGGGAAATAAACCTCGGCATGGAACCGATTGACGGACATTATCTTGTTTTCGTTAATCGTGGACCAAAATGCAAACCGCGACTCGTCCTGCAGCCACATACACTGAACCGGAAATATCAGCCATTTAGTCGCTGGATCTTCGCAACCAAGCCTGCCCACTAAGGTGGTCAAGTCCCAAACGCATGCGTTTGGGACTTTTTATTGAACACAGAATTTGTAATAGAAACGACTGCCTAGTTGACATTTAGTTTGGTGATGCTAGCGTAGGTAGAGTTTGTGTATACGAAAGGGGGATACTATGGCGGTCTCGCCAGTAAGAGAGTTGCCGCGGCCGGCAGCCACTATGTCCATCAACTTTTGGAAGCTGCCAGCCAAATCAGAAAGACACGCTGTTCTTTTTCATCACCACCCAATAGAGCTCGAAGACGGCTGTTGGGAGTGGGATCAGCGAGAAATTATTCTCATGCCACTCCACGGCCTGCTCTCACAAAATCTAACAGTCTTTAAGAGACTTCCGTGCTGCAATGCGAACCTCGCGGCTGCATTTGACAGCGGTGCGCTGATTCCACCGGATTGGGTTCATCCCATTTATCTTTTCGGGACTGTATTTGTCGAGAGGCCCTGGGGTGAAGTTGTGCTAGCTCTTTTCAAAGTCGGAGAAAAATGGGAAAAGCGCTATGTGTCATTGCGTGAACCGGCCGCTTTGAACGCAGTCACAGCCGTATTTCGTTTTTGAATAACGCAACCACCATCGCACATGCGATGGTGGTTTTTTATTTACTTAGAACTACAAAAAAGGCCGCACGTAAACGTGCGGCCCTTGGGATTAAAGACTAAGATGGCGTTTGATTTGTTCCCATTCGTCGGCCAGCAGTTCGTACGACAAGGACGGATCCTTCACGCCAGTAATGGCAGATGCTGCATATAGAGCAGCATTGAAGGCCTGGTCGATAGTTGGTGACTGGCGCAAAATCTTAGCCAGCGGAAGTCGGCTACTAACCCCGACCGTCTCATACCAGTCGACTAGCGCTCGGTCGGTATCGTGACCGGTCACAGTGTATGACTGATTATGGAAGCTTCTAAGCGTGGATGCCAAGGTATCAAGTTCACCGTCCTCGATACGACCACCAAATCGACCAATCAGCCAGAGGCCGCGGTATTTTTGGCGGATAAAATCGTGGATAGACTGACCCTCTGAATGCGCTTTGTTTAGGAGCTCGTGTCCTACAGACAGTACTTCTTCCTCCAGCACGTGCGTGCCGGCTTTAACTGGCGCTGTCTGAGTCAGAGCTTCGTCTGTTCCGAAGAAGCTCCTGAAGCCTTTTGCCAGAAAAGCGCCGGCAACTATCGCTCCAGCAACAAGTTCCAGGCCGATCACGATTCTCTCCAGACCAGTCACTTCGTGGTCGGGAGTTTTTGGGGTGTCCATTTACATTTCCTTAAAAAGAACGAGGAGTGGTATTATATAACATTCATTTCAGTAGTCAAGGGAAACCGGGCTCTTTTTTGTTGCAAAATAATGTTTTTCTGGTATTGTATGCGGCATAGACGGGTAGGTTTACACCGACCGTTGAAAGCAATATTCCAATATTCGCTGGATTTATCAGGGAGTACGTCACCATTTCTAGGTGATACGGCTCCAAAATCTAAATAAAACAAAAAAGATGGCACGAAAGGCATTGATTGTACGTTCACAACGTACACCGAAGTTCAAATCGCGTGTTGTCCGTCGTTGTAAGCTTTGCGGCCGAGGACACGGATACTTGCGTGACTTTGATGCTTGCC
>JAYVBM010000093.1:0-5226 GCA_043750495.1 Minisyncoccota bacterium
ACGGCCGGTCCCAGATTGTGGGACCGGCCTTTGGTATTTTAACGATGAAACATTGCTTCGTAGGCGGCTATCCGCCACTGTTCGTACAATTCTGGATCAGCTGTCTGTGCTGCCTGAAGTATACCGTTTGAATATTGGCGCTGGGCTTGTTCAGGCGTCAGATTTTCCTCTCTGGCAAAGTGTTCGCGCAGTAGGGCGGGTTCGTCGTGACAGAGAAGTACGGCCACCACTTCTGGCCTTGGGTTTGATTTGGGCATCGAAAGTCCTTTCTGAACATACAATACAACGGTTTCGTAATATTGCAAGTTTCATATTGACAATTTAGTCAAAGGCTGTATAATATGGCTTGAATTTGTGCTCATCCCGAGCACTAAAGTAGGGAGAAGTCCTTTGAACGATGAACAGAATAACGTCTCTTACGAGACTATCCACGATGGCGCGATCGTCTCGATCCAGCTGCCGAAGAAGGTCACGTTGCGACAGAAGCTCGATACCGACGACAACGTCGAAGTCGAGTACCTCCACTGGGGAGTCAATCTCCCTGGTGGCGTCGTGAACAGCCATGTTCACGCAAGCGACATGTCGCTGGCGAACACCAAGATCCGTGCGCGGGTCGAGGTGATGATCAAAACAACGGAGTCGGGACGCGAGTTCATCCTCGTGAATTATCATCCCGTCGACAAGTCGGAGAAGCCGACTCATCGATTGGTCGTACTCGACAACTCGTTCTTTCAGAAAGACGAGTGGCTGGTCTTTCCGGCGCCGAATCTGCGCGGCTACGTCGCGCTGATCGGGCCGGACGAGAAGCTCGTCCCGCCGCCGGTCGTCAAGGCCATCCCGGAGACTATCGTCGGCAAGCAGCGGCGCGCACCTAGCGTGCCGTCGTCTGCCCTGCCGATCGAAGGCAACCGCCCGTTCGCAGGCGTTCTGGCTGGCCTCAAACTGTAAGCGTTCGTGCCTACAGTTGCAACCAGTACAAAAGTCCTCCGGAGCCACAAGCTCCGGAGGCATTTTTTATATCAAAAACGATTTTTCAAGGCGTTTTTTATAGTTTCGGCGTCGGCGTATTCAAGTTCGCTGCCGGTGGAGAGGCCACGGCCAAGATGAGAGATTTTTACCGATGTCTCCTTAAGTGTTGGAGCCAGAATTGATTCCACAAACCGGGCGGTATTTTCTCCGTCAGGGTTTATAGAAAAACCTAAGATTATTTCTGACAGTCCGTGTTCGAGTCTCGTCTCAACAGTAGCTTTGAGTGCGCCGCCACGCAGTCGTTCGTTGTCCGCGGATCGCAAGAGGGGGACGGTACCACCAAAGACAAAGTACAGTCCTTTGTATACGCCAGCCCGTTCGATAGCCTGAACGTCTGAATCGCGCTCCACAACGAGTAGTCGATCGCGTTCGCGGTTTTGCGAACTACAAATCGAGCAGAGATTTTGAACACCACCATTGTTTGAAAAGAAGCGATGACAACTTTCACACTCAACCACACTACCCTTGATGTTGGCGATAAGCCGAGCCAACTCGGCGACGTCTCCATCGGCCATAGTCAAAACATGAAACGCAAACCGCTTCGCCTGCCGTGCTCCAACCCCAGGAAAGGATTCGAACAATGTTATCAGTTTGTCGAGATCGTTCATTTGGACGATATTGTAACACTCTTAATTGACCGGCGCTCATATAAAAGTAAACCCCATAAGACCTGATAGCAGCTATCAAACTGCGTGTCTCATGGGGTTAATTCGAGTGGCGACAACTGATGGGTGGTATTTGGACAAGTCGCCTCGGTGTGGTCAAGCCACAGTGTT
Organism: Minisyncoccota bacterium; assembly: GCA_043750495.1. Taxonomy (GTDB): domain Bacteria; phylum Patescibacteriota; class Minisyncoccia; order Phycocordibacterales; family UBA918; genus OLB19. Next base: position 1,806 of record JAYVBM010000093.1, read on the forward strand.
CGATTGAATTGCGCATTCTGCATCACTGCAGAGGAGCTAGGGAAGCTTGCCCTCCTCACAACCGCTGTCCAGGAGCTAGCTGGACCTAAAGCTAAGAAGAACTTAATTTTAATAACGTATCGTAGTAATAGAGTAAAGCAAATTCTCCTAACATACCCTTATTTTAAGCTGGAAGTCGTTACCTCCGACTGCGGTCCGCGAGGTCTTTCGAAAGCGACTGCCTCACAAGTTTTCTGGGTAAAAAACTAGCGCCATCTTCCCGGGAGAAGATGGCGCATTTGCCGGTCCGTACGTGACCAGCCTAGACCTTATGGGGCTTGCCCCTCAGGTAACGTACAGATGGTAGCATATCTAAAGTTATTGTCAATAGCTCAGAAATAGTCGCCTTTATTGCTAGAAATCGTTGCCGCCTCCAGCTGCAGAATGATGCGTATCTAGGTTGAGGAAGCGGACGTGTGCGCCGTCGAAGTAGAGTTCGGCGTGGCCGGTGGGGCCGTTGCGGTGTTTTTCGACTAGAATCTCGGCGACGTTTGGTCGCTCGGCTTCTTTGTCTTTGTTCATTTTGTCCTCACGGTGAATGAACATCACCACGTCGGCGTCCTGCTCGATCGAACCAGAGTCACGGAGGTCAGACAGACGAGGTTTGCCACCCCGTTGTTCCACTGCACGCGATAACTGTGATAGGGCGATGACGGGTATCTCAAGCTCTTTGGCAAGAATCTTGAGCGAGCGAGAGATCTCGGTGATTTGTTGCACCATGCTGTCACTGCCTTTACTAAGGGTAGGGGACATGAGCTGGAGGTAGTCCACTATGAGCATATCTAGACCGTACTCATTTTTAAGGCGCCGAGCCGCTGAGCGCATCTTTACGATATTCATCGCCGCTTCATCAATAATATGAATCGGGGCTTTGTGAAGTTTGTTCATCGCTCCTTGGAGGGCTTCGTATTCGTGGTCGCTAGTGAGCCGTCCGGTACGTAGTTTCCAAGAGTCTACACCGGATTCCGCTGCCAACATACGGTCTACAAGTTGTTGCGCACTCATTTCGAGTGAAAAGATTCCGACCGATGAGCCGTACTGCAAAGCGGCGTTGCGAGCGATATCAAGCGCAAACGTAGTCTTACCCATGGAAGGTCGAGCCGCCAAGATAACTAGATCGGACTTTTGAAAACCTGAGAGCACATTATCAAGGGCGGTGAATCCAGAGGGTACTCCACGTTTAAGTTCAGGATTGGCACTGAGGTGTTCAAAGCGTTCCCAAGCTTCTTTAAGAGCGGTACCAATAGGGCGGAACTTTTGTGAAGAGGGTGCTTGAGTGGCCTGAAAGATTTTCTTTTCCGCTTGGTCGAGGGCCTCATCAACACTTTCGGGGTCGCTGAAGCCAATCTCAGCGATATCATCGGCGGCATGGATGAGATTGCGCAAGGTGGATTTGTTTAGGACTTGTTCGGCGTAGTAGGTGGCGTTGCCGGCCGCTGGCACCATCTCGATAAGTTCGGTGATGTAGGCAGCGCCACCGACGCGATCGAGTGTGCCGAGATCTTTTAATTTAGTAACCACCGAGACGAGGTCAATCGGATCACCCTTACCGAAGATTTTTATAATGGCGTCGAAAATATTACGATGCTTGTCGGCGTAGAAGCTCTCTGGGAATACAGTCACTGAGACATCGTGGAGTACATCCGGCTTGAGAATAATCGCACCAAGGAGGGCCTTTTCGGCTTCAACGTTTTGCGGAGGTTTACGGAGGGAACGGTTAAGGGTGTCTTGTGCCATGTTGCCGCCATTGTATCACTGGTACAAAGAGGCCGCCCCTTGTGGAAACTGTTTAAAAACTGTGTACAATGTCGGCAGAAGGGAAACATCAAATGAAGTTCATTTTTAAAAGCTCGTATGATCAGGAAGACCCCTATTTTCAGCTTTGGCAGAGGGAAAAACGAGCAGTAGTAAGTCTGCCGGTGAGAAAGCTACGGAACTGTATGGTGTTGCTCTGGGTAGTCACAACCATCACTGCTTTTTCGAATGTTGGCAGCGTCAACGTTCTTTTTGCCTTTATGGGAATGTGGCTGAGCGGGTTTGCGTTGGTAGTGTTACAGCTTGAATGTGCCTTTCATGCCCAATGGAAAGTAATGGAACGTGCACGAAGAGGAGAGTAGCGCTTTAGTGTGGATGTCGTTACTTTAAAGAGCGTCGGTGGTTTTAACATCGACGCTCGTTTTGTATTATGTCGATTTGGTTAGTTTTGGTCCTTGTGGGGTGTCTTCTACGAGGTAGCCTTTGCGGGCGACAGCGTCGCGCAGAAAGTCGGCTTCGGCCCAGTTGCGAGCAATGCGCGCAACTTCGCGTTTATCCAGAAGTTCTTGAATGTCTTGCGGTAATTCTTCAGCGCCGACGACCCCAAGAAGGCGTTTACCTTCAGAAACATTTTCCGATAGCCCGATGTCAAGGATTTCATCCATGGCCATTAACGTGCCGCATTTAATTTTTTCTTCAAGATTTGAATCTTTCATCATGTCCCAAAGGACCGCGATAGCCCCGGGTGTATCGAGATCGTTAGCCAGACAAGCATCAAATTTTTCCATGTAAGCCGCGTCAGGGATAGTTGAACGCTGCTTAAATTCCTCATACATATGTCGCTTGAGACGGTAGAGTGCCTGCTTAGCGGCCTTGAGTGCATCCCAAGAGAAATTTATGGGAGAACGGTAGTGAGCGGTGAGCAGCCAGTACCGGTAGTCGTCACCGGAGAATCCCCGGTCACGTAGATGGCGAAGGGTGATGGCATTGCCTACCGATTTGCCGATGCGCGCATTGTCCACTCTAAGGTGTTCGCCATGCAGCCAGTAGCGGGAGAATTGTTTACCGGTAATACTTTCACATTGAGCGATCTCGCCATTGTGGTGGGTGGGGATGTTGTCGACACCGCCGGTATGAATATCAATTTGTTTGCCGAGAGTAGCAAACGCCATGGCTGAACATTCTATGTGCCAACCGGGGAATCCTGTGCCAAAACGACTTGGCCACCCGAGTTCGCCATTTTTCCAAACTGCGAAGTCCGCCGGATGCTTCTTCTGCGTATTTACCTCCACTCGGGCGCCATCTTTTAATTTGTCGATAGGAATGTTACCAAGACGCCCGTAAGTGGGAAACATGCTTATATCAAAATACGCCCCGTCGGAAGTTTTGTAGATGTAGCCTTTATCATCAAGGCTTTTTATCAGGCTAATTTGCTTGCCGACGTAATCACTCGCTCGTGCCCAAGTACTTGGAAGCATGATGTTCATTTCCTCGAAATCATCAACGAAAGCTTTAATATAAATGTCCCCCAAACGCCTCATCCCTTCAAGCGATACAGGGAATCCCTCGCGCTTGAGTCCTTTCATCATTTTGTCTTCGCCAGCGTCAGCGTCGTCCGTCAGATGCC
>JAYVBM010000094.1:0-19465 GCA_043750495.1 Minisyncoccota bacterium
CGCGCGCCGCTTCTTTGTGAGTTACATAGTGCTTGGTCACTGATGTAGCGCGTTTTCGCACCAGTCTCTTTCGGATACGGAAAAACATGCTAGGAGTTCAGGTAGGTCACCGAAAGCTGCAGTACGGTCGCAAACAATACCCAGAGTAGGTACGGAACTTGAATATAGGTCACCCATCTAGCGTGGGGCCAAACCGACCACATCGCCCACACCAGAGAGATGAGCACGATAAGGATCACGAGTGATGCTAGTGGCAAATTGTTCAGCCCAAACTGAACCGGTGTAAATGAGAAGTTGGCGATCAGGTTGATGATAAAAGGTAAGGCGACAAGTTTTGGAATCTGTCCTTGCCACACTTTCATAAATACATACCCAAAGCTAATCGCAATAAGCACATATAGGACACTCCAAACCGGACCAAAAATCCAAGGCGGCGGCGAAAACCAGGGCTTAACATAGCTGGCGTACTGCGAATATGATTCATTCATAAGTATATTTTAGCATAATAAAAACGCCGGCTTACCGGCGCTTTTATTAGAGTTATTGACTAGTCGTCGTCTTCTTCGTCATCTTCATCATCTTCGTCTTCGTCATCATCATCGTCTTCGTCGTCATCTTCATCATCTTCGTCATCTTCGTCATCTTCATCGTCTTCATCTTCCCCTAAGATTTCCAGGGCTTCTTCAGCTGCTTCTTCAGCCTCTTCGTAGTCTTCATCTTCAAAAGCTTCCTCTGCTTCCATAAGCTTCTCTTCTGCGTCGTCAAGCATTTCTTCAGCATCTTCAATGTCATCTTGGTCAGCATCATCTTCTTCCATTTCTACGATGTCAGCTTCTAGGTCAGCAATTGCCTCCTGTGCTTCTTCGATAGCATCTTCTGCTTCTGCTCGAGTAGTAGTGGCTTGGTCATCGTCGTCTTCATCATCATGATCTTTGACTTTGTCCTTACCCTTTTTACAATCTGAAGCACGGAACTTTTCGCCCCATACGCAGTCGCCCCACTTTGCTTGCAAACGAGCCTTAACGCGATCGTGAGCAGCGTCAGATGTTGCAAGTCCAGCTGGCACCATGCCATTCTTTCGTTCCGCACGTAGTTCCTTCATAACGGCGCGGGTCTCTGCATCAAGCTCCCCAGTCGGTGCTAGACCGAACTTAACTTGAAACTTAAGGAGCGCTGCTTTAGTAAGTGGACCAAAGTAGCCGGTTGGCTCTACTGAAAAGAGACTTGGGTCTGATGCAAGAATTTCTTGTACTTTCTTTACGTCATCACCTTGTGCTCCTTCTCTAAGGTCAGCGGCTAACTCTTGGATTTCCCCCCGAGCTGCAGAAAGCTTCGCTTGAAGATCAGCGATAAGCTTCATTAGGTCTTGGATTTTTGCCAACATCTCTGTGTTTGAAGCGGCGGTAGTGGTTGTTTCTTCTGCAGACGCAACTTGGAAACCACCAAGCAGCAATACTGAACAGAATACTCCAGAAATAATGAGTTTCTTCATAGGAATCTAATTCTTAAAATTTAAAATACTAACAAATTCACCAGTACAGGTGACTGATGCCTCTATGATAAGACGAATCGTAAGGTTATGCCTTACTAATTATCCACATAAAACGGACTATTTCCGTGTTCTAGTTGGTATTCAACGCGCGCTAGGCGCACCAGACTGTAGTCATACCTTTCGCCAGTCTCTTCGTAGAGGGCTTTTAGACGTTCGACGCCGTGTTTTTTCATAGCGGCATGAAGCTCCTTCTTGGCAGTCTGCCAACCGGAAGCTGGTTCTAAATGTTTAATATCGTCAACTGTAATATCACCGTCAGCAGCCAACTTCTCGATGTGACTCCAGATTGTTGATTCCACCATCCCCCGCTCTTTTACAATCGCTACAACGGACTTCTTTTCTTTAAGAAACATCTTCGTCATCGCGTAAGTACTTTCCTTTTGCACTCGTTCGTATGAAGATTTCTTATTCACTCCGACATCTGCTGGATTAGGAATTTTTCCACCATTTGCGACCACAAAGCGTTCATGCATTTCGTCGACTTCTTTTTCTTCCATTTCCGTAAAGGCGTCTTCGGCGAGATCAGATTGTTCATGAAAGCGCTTATCTTGGATCACAACTTTTGGATCTACCTGCAAGGCATTGGGATGCATCCCGAGCACCTTAAGTCCCTGGAGCGACCGCACTCGAGAGAGAGCAACGTACCCTTGCCCGTAGACAAAAGCTTTTGATAAATCTATCTCCGCAGCATCAAGCGACATTCCTTGACTCTTATGCACCGTAATAGCCCACGCCAGGCGCAGTGGTAGTTGTTCAATTGACGCTAGTACTTTCTTATCTTCGACAATCTCCCACGTGGTCGGCTTCATCGTGATCAGTTCGCCATCAGTTGTTTCAATCACTGGGTACCCCTCCTCAAAACGAGTAATCCGACCCAAGGTTCCGTTTACATAGCCCTCCTCAAAGTTATTTTTAGTACACATCACGAGTGCGTCTTCTTTTAAATACAAAAATTCCGGGGACAGACAATTTTTCATTAACCCTTCCACTAGCGGCTTACGACCATTACCCGACATCTTAAATGTTCGAGATGGTGCTGGTAGTTCCGCCAACTTGGCACTGTTAACCGCGTCCACGTCAGCATTGTGGGTGTAAAGACGGGTTGGTTCAACATGCTCAAAAGCGATTTCTGTTTGTTCTTGAAGCAATGTGTAGTGATCTTCTTCAATTTGATTGCGGCGAATGGAGCCAAGGAGCCCAAGGAGCATCTCGTCCTCTTGCCGATGCTGCTCAGTCAGATAACATACCAGTGGCTTGGCACTTTCCCACGCGCGTGATTCAAAAGCATAGCGCATCATGTCGCCATTACGAGTCACTGGTGGCAACTGGAAAAAGTCGCCGACTACTACTATCTGCACTCCACCGAAAGACTCTGGTTTTTGGCGAACTGTTCGAAGGATCTGATCGACCATATCAAGCACCTTTCCATCCAGCATCGAGATCTCATCAATGATAAGTGCGTGTGCATTCTTGGCGCGCTTCACAACTTTTTCGTTCGTGCCAATCTGGTCCAAGTCATAAGCTGACAGTTGGTCACGGATACCCAACCCGCTCCAAGAGTGGATAGTCATCCCGCCAATATGTGTCGCTGCAATCCCCGTCGAAGCCGTCACCGCCACCTTGAGTCCCGCCGCCTCTAGCCACGCAATATATTGATTAATAACATGAGTCTTCCCCGCCCCCGGCTCCCCCGTCAAAAATACATTCGCTCCCGTCTTCAAAATATCCAAAGCCCGCTCTTGTGTCATAGCGACAAGGATACCACATGCCTAAACCTCAATTCTCACTGAGACTTGACTTTTAATTATATTTATGTATAATTAAGTTACCCTCTTTTGAAGGAATCTAAGGATGTTCTTTTCATATTTCGCAGCCACAGTCCTTGCGGTAACGGCAACCACTGAAGCCCAGACAATCGTACTAGACGATACTCAGCGAGCACAGTGGTGCAAGACGATCGAGGAAGTCGTCATCCCCGACATGGAGCAGGGAGAAGAACAGCAACGCATTCGTTTGCTCAACCTGTACACCGATAACAAAAAGTTGTCGCGGGTGCGGGTCGATCACGAGCTCGAATACTTTGCCGAGCTCACACGCAGCCGTGCTGAGTTCCAACGCCTTTTCAAGGAAAGGTGTGGGATTCGCAAGTAACAAACCCGCGACGAAGTTTTGGAAAACCCGACTTCGTGCGCGGGTTTTCTGATTTAAAATTCTCACCTTCAGAGGCGGAGTTCGGTGCGCTGCTTTGCGAGATATTGCGCAGCCCAGCATTTATTTACCTATCATGTGCTGGACAAATGGTTGGGCGAGCATAGCGGCGTCATTTTCCTCTCCTAGAAAATGACGAACGTGTGTCGAGGGAAGTAGTGTGCTGAACTGCGCCGGCCCCGCCTCTTGTGGAAAGTTTTTGGAAGTTGCGGATTAAAAAAGATGTATACTTATTGTATGACTAAAAGTTCTTCGGGGGTCGTTATTGGTACAAAAATAAAAGTAGCGCCAGCGAAAAAGGCGCCACGTAAAATTGCGCTCAAAAAAACTGGTAAAGCGCCTTTGGCCATGACCGCCCGAAGGATTCAGACAACAAATACCGGAATCAAGCGCAACCCGCTTGGTCACCTCCTGATGGAAAAAATGCTTCGTGAAGCGGGCTTCCATGGTGAAGTATCTAGTAAGAAGGAACTACTAGATAAATACAGTACGGACGAAAGTATTTTCTGTATCCGACCGCAAGTAGTCATCCGACCGTCCCACAAAGCTGACGTCGAAGTGGTAGTGAAAGTAATCGGCAAAGAAACCAAACGCTTCTCTTCCCTTTCACTCACTCCCCGTTCAGCCGGCACCGGCCTTGGTGGTGGTTCGCTCACCGACTCCATCGTGGTGGATATGACGGACCTAACCAAAATGGGTGCAGTTGTTACAAAGAAGGGTCAAACGACATTTACCTGCGAACCAGGCCTCATGTGGCGCGACATGGAGAAAGTACTTTTGAAGCACGACGTCTACTTGCCACCATACACTTCTTCAAAAGACATCTGCACTATCGGGGGTTCAATTGCCAACAATGCGGCCGGTCCAGATTCGCTACGCTATGGTCACTGCGCTGACTGGGTTGAATCACTCGACGTTGTTCTCAAGGATGGCAAGACGTACACCGTCAAGCCGCTGGCGCTTAAGGAGTTTCAGTCACTCATTAAACAAAAACATGAATACGCTCGGATTGCGCAAGAAGTCTACGAACTAATTGTAAAGAACGAAAAAGAAATCCTGCGCAACAAGCCAAAAACGAAGAAGAACTCTTCGGGTTACGCTCTATGGAATGTGATGCCTGAGGGTGTGGCTGCCTTTAAGAAAGGTAAGGGGGTGTTTGACCTCACTCGTCTTATTTCGGGCAGCCAAGGCACTATTGGTATCATCACCAACATCACTATGCGGGCGCTACCAATTCAGAAGAACACTACGATGATTGTCGTTCCTATCTTCGACCTGGCCGAAGCAGCTGAGTGTATGGTCAAAGCGCTCAAGTACAATCCGATCAATATTGAAATATTTGACGCACTCACATTTGACATGGCGCTTTCAAATCCTGATTTCTTTAAAACTCGCCTATCGGGACTCACGTATTACCGAGTCATGCTCTCGATGTACACTACCTATCACGTCCGTTTTGCTCGTAGAATACCTGAGTTTACTGCGATTATCACCGTCGATGAGGAAACCACAACCAAGACTCCCGCGTCAGAAATCGCCAAGCATATCGGTAGCCGTAGTGTAAAAGCTCGGGTGGTACAAAGCAAGATCGAAGAAGAAATGTATTTGCAAATCCGTCGGGCTAGCTATTCTTTGTCTAAAATGATTGATAAGGCCAAGCGCCCTGCAGCGTTCCTGGAAGACATGACTGTCCCGCCCGAAAACCTTTCGAAGTTCTTTGTGCAGATTAAGAAACTCTTCAAAGATTTCAACGTGACTTCAGCCGTACACGGACACGGTGGCAACGGACACTTCCACTTCTACCCGCTCTTAGATTTTACTAACAAAACAACGCCAGCCCTGGTAGAAAAAATGGCCGAGGCTTTCTTTGAGACTGCCGTGAAATTCAAAGGTAGTATCTGCGGCGAACACAACGACGGTATTATCCGCACACCGTACCTGCATCTCATGTACACCAAAAAGATGCTGGAAATCTTCAAAGACTGTGAACACATTTTTGACCCAGAAGACATTTTCAACCCCGGCAAGAAAGTCAACCCCCGCTTTGACATCCGCCACAACATCCGCCACACTAACTAAAAGAAAAGCCGCCTGTGAGAGCGGCTCTTTTAGTGCGGCTAGACCGCCAACAGCTTATTGTACACATCATCGAGCAACTTCCGCCGCTCTTCAAGCATGAAGTTTTTAGCATCTACATCATGTTCAAAGGCTAGTCTTGCTAGCTCGGGTTCTTTGAAGCTCCCTTGCTCGATTGCGTATGCGACGGCGGCTGGCGAACGCGCTCTATCGGCACGTCCTTGTTCACCACCCTTTAAGAGCACGACTTCTCGATAATTCAACTTTCCAATGGCTTGCAGCCGTTGGTCAATGAGCATACGAATTTCGCCTTCGCTTTTGATATTGCGGTCTAAGCAAAACTTCAGATACGCCCCTTCGTTGGCCGACCAGTGTTTGAGCGTAATACTCGTGGCGCCGGTAATATCGAGCTTTTCGATATTGTGGTTGAGCAGTTGGCAGTACGGATTTGGCGGCAACGGTCGTCCTCTATGTGGCATCGTCCTTCTCCCAAAACTTCTGTGACTATAGTAATGCTTGGGGCTATTTTAGCAAGGGCTGTGCCCACAATGCGTTTTGAGGCTCGAACAATGCTACGATTAGTATAGATAGCTCCCGTTTAATTATTACTTTTAGACCTATATATGCAAAATAAACTCATCGCCGAAGCGTTTGGAACTTTCACTTTGGCACTTGCCGTTCTTACCTCCATAAATATGGGTGGAGCAATGGTCGCGACGCCAGTTCTCGCCGCGTTAGTACTAGGCCTGTTTGTGTACACTATTGGAAGTAAATCCGGCAGTCACATCAACCCTGCCGTCACCCTCGGCCTCTGGTCAATTAATAAGATTAAAACTAACGACGCTATTGCGTACATCGTCGCTCAGGTACTGGGCGCACTTGTCGCGTTTGGTGTTGCCTCTACTCTTATGGACACTGCGCCAACCCTGGGCATGGCTCCAGAGTCAATGTCAGTCTTTATCGCCGAACTTATCGGTGCGGTACTCTTTGGCTTTGGCGTAGCCGCTGTCGTTCACGGCAAAGTTCGTGACGACATGTCAGGTATTGTTATCGGTGGTTCGCTCCTCCTTGGTATCATGCTGGCGGCTGGACTTGGTTCTGCCGGCATTCTTAACCCCGCCGTTGCAGTGGCCCTTGGTACACTCAACCTCAGTTACGCCCTGGGCGCAATTGTCGGTGCCGTCCTGGGTATGAATCTCTACAAACGTATTATCGCGTAAGCACTCAGACAAAGGGCCGGCGCCAAGCGCCGGCCCTTTGTCTTTTACCTAAAAAATTGCTATAAATATCCCACTTTATTTCGCAAGAAATAAAGGGCCGGCTCTATCGTCTAACGGCTATTGGAATGAAAAGTGATTAGTATCACTTTTCATCCGGTTGCACGAATGTGCAAATTATCGATATTCATGAGGTAATAGGAAGATTCTCATTAAGAATGAGAGAAGTAGAAACAAAACGCGACTGACACCACATAAATAAATGGCTCTATCGTCTAACGGCTAGGACACAAGATTCTCATTCTTGTAATCGGGGTTCGATTCCCCGTAGAGTCACGAGTACAAAAGAGAGCGCCTTCGGGCGCCTTTTTTATTCGTGACTCTACGAGTAAACAGTCTGGGAGACTGTTTACTGGGGAATCGAAGCTGTTGCCAGCTAGATTATGAGCAGAGCGAAACAATCTAGCGACAACGGATACTGGTCATGTAATGACCGATACTCCCCGTAGAATCCCAAATCAGCCGACCGGAACGTGGATACATTACGGCCGTTGCTGTTTGTAGGCTCTACGGGGAATCGAAGAAAGCTTCTGGCGAAGCAGGATGCAAAAGCCTTTTTGCATCCGCACAGAAGCGGCGGGGTCGCGTAACACAATATTTTAGAAGCTTTAGCTGAGGAAATATTGATGTGAAGGTGACCGATTCCCCGTAGAGTCACTTTAACTTTTCTCGCTATACATCGGTTATAAATAAAGATGAAAACACTCAAAGTCCTAGCCCTTGCCCTTCTCATCTCTTTTGGAGTCTTTATGGTGATATACGGAGAACATGACGACAGTCCAGGTGGGCAAGGTCTAGGAGTGATTGCGGTTGTGACTGGGGCCGTTGGTATCTTCAAACTCCTTCGAAAAAGGTAACGACTGAAACTTTACTCACAGTCTCGTGAAAAGTTGACTCGGCTTATAACATATGGTTTAAATAGAGAAAGTTTCTTTCTCATTAGGTTCCTGCATATCCGCTTATCGGGTGTGTGGGATTTCTGATGGGAATGAGCAGTTCCTTTCAAGAAATCTGACCTGCTGCTTCGGAGTACAAAAAAATGACTCGCTACAAAGGTACCATCACCGACCTCAAAGGTCCAAACCGGCTCAGTGGTTTCATTCGACTCAATACGATCACACACGCGGACGGTCGACCCGTCTCGCTTGAAACGAAAAAAGATATTTTCATTCACGATGTTGACTTGGATGGAACTACCATCGCGGAAGGTTTGGAAGTCATCTTCAAAATCACGCCCGATACAAAGCAGCGTGGTCTGCGCGCGGATGGCGCGACACTCGCAAGTGAGTGCACCATCGAGGCAGGCGTCGAGATTCATTTTGACGAACAAGTCATCGACCATCCCTCAGTGCCCATTCGCTGGTGCATCAAGCCGGACACGGTCAAGCGGATCGAGGCGGCTCCGGACCGGCAGTGGGCACTCATGTTGATTGCCAAAACCCGGCCAGATAGTGACGGGGACTACGCGAGTCCTTGCCGCTATGTATTCAAGTCCGTGGTCGGGGTCGAGGCGATTGCGTTCAACAAGGCTTACTTCACCTTCCCAGCCCCTGGTGAATATGACTTTGCGGCCTACCTCATAAGCTCGGAGGTGAACTCACATCGACTACAACACCTGTATGGTGAGATCGAAACATATTACAAACGGCACCCCGTTTGGGATATCGACAGCGACGAGATTAATCTCGAGGTCCGAAAATACGCCGACGATCCGGTGACCATCGAAGCCACCGCCCGCGAGCTAGTCTCAGTGCCAGAAGGCATCTTCGCCACACCGCTACCGCAGTGGCAACGGACATGGTTCGGCTATTTTCGACTGGCTCGTCCAGATGACGAGTGCTCGACACGTGGACGAAGCATCTTTGCTTTCACCCTTGGCATTCCTATCTTTCTACTATGGGAGGGGTTCAAGCGGAGTTACATGCTCCTCTTGGGATTCATCCACCTCATACTCGGAGGCAGTCCGCTGCCGGTATGGAAAGTGGCGATAACTCGGCAACTTTCGGCGATCATCTCTGGTCCCAGAGGGGAGTACGAATTTGAGCCTCTCACCAGTTACCGCGGCTGGCGAAAACTCCGTCACCCGTTGGTACTGCTTGGGCTCGCTGGGCTGACTGGACTGTACCTTGCCTTCCCTGGCGGTCGTGAGGCGTTCCTCACAGTAATCTTTGCCGTGACGACATTTTTTGGCGTCATCTCTCTGGCGCTGTTCGCTCTTAACCAGCGGTTCAAATACCTGGAAAAAACGCGGGAAGAGCGCAAACAAGAAGAAGTGGCACGTCAGATGACACTCATCCGCACCTACGCGATGTGCGGTGTCGACGAGCCCTTGAAAAAGGCTCCGACCAGTATCAAGCTGGTCTGGAACGGCGTCAAACGCCGAGTCTGTCGCACCTACGCGTAACGTTCTTATGACCCCACGACCCGCCACGTCTTTGAGACGTCGGCGGGTCTTTTTATTGGTTTGCAAAACTACACCCAGGCAGGTATGGTTACCAGGGAACATAAAAGGAGTTCTTTTTATGACTAGTAAAGCTCAGGTAGCTGGCTTTATCCTTCGTGCTCAAGACCGCGCAAAAACAGCAGCATTCTATCGCGCACTGGGACTTGAGGCCCACGAACACTTACACGGCGGCCCGATTCACTTTGAACTCGGTCCAACCGACCCAGGCTGTGTGGCCGAGATATACAAGTGGAGCCCCAACTTCCCTTCCGACGCACTGATGGTGAAAGTCTCGTCCATCGACGACGCTCTCGCACGTATTGCTGTATCGACCGAAGCCAGAAATGTGGGCTACATGCGCCTTGCCTACGTCACTGACCCAGACGGTCGGGCGGTGATGGTGTTCGAACAAATCACACAGCAAGTCACTGGCCTCGCGGCACAAACATGTCTTCCTTGCGGCGGTGGGATTCCCCCACTTTCAAATGACGAGATCGCAGAGTATCTAGGCGATCTTGATTGGTGGATTATTTCGGGTGAAGGAGCACTTGAAAAAGAGTTCGTCTTCAAAAACTTCAAAGAGGCCAACGCCTTTGTGAGGTTGCTTGAGCCGATTGCTGAAAGTGAGGACCATCATCCTGATATCCACATCGAGAACTACAAACATGTCAGGATTACCCTCACCACGCACGCCATTTCCGCTCTCACCATCAACGACTTTATCGTTGCGGCCAAGATTGACGCACTAGTGAAGTAAACGACACGCCCCGCATCCAGAGGATGCGGGGCTTATTTTTAATGCTATACTAGCCCCTGTTATTCGTAGCCTCACATTATATGAACCCTTTGTTTAAAACCAAAATTAAGATTGTCGGCACCCTGGGACCAAGTTCGTCTGACCCAAAGATGATCGAAAAAATGCTCAATCAAGGACTAACCGTCGCTCGTATCAATATGAGTCACGGCGACTTACCTACTCATGCCGGCGTTATTAAAAATGCCCGCCAAGCCGCCGCCAAAGCCAAACGTCCTTTGGCGCTCCTGCAAGACCTGTCTGGCCCGAAGATTCGGATTGGTGACTTTGCTACGCAAGACGTTACTCTCGTAAATGGAGAAAAGCTGGTACTCACTACTGAAACCTGTGTCGGGACTGTCTCACGCGTCCATGTAAATTACTCGAAGCTTCCGAAAGAGGTCAAGGTTGGCATGCATATTTATCTTAATGATGGGAAGCAGAAACTTCTGGTTGAAAAAATCACAGACACTGAGATCACTACTAAAATCATCGCTGGCGGTACCATCAAAGGTCGTCGCGGGGTCAATGTACCTGACGCCAACCTCTCTATCTCATCTCTCACGGCCAAGGACAAGAAGGATTTGAAATGGGGTCTTGATCAAGGTTTTGATTTTGTGACGTTGTCTTTTGTACGAAATGCCAAAGATATCCACGATTTGCGTAAGCTCATCCCGCCTAATCGAAAAATCGCAGTCGTCGCCAAGATTGAAACAAAGTTTGCGATTGATAATCTAGAAGAAATTGTCGATGCCGCTGATGTCATTATGGTCGCGCGCGGCGACTTGGCTATTGAGATGCCACTCGAAAAAGTACCGCTGCTGCAAAAACGTATCATCAAACTCGCCAACCTAAAAGGAAAGCCGGTGATTACGGCTACACAAATGCTCGACTCGATGCGTATCGCCACTGTCCCTACCCGAGCAGAAGTAGCCGATATCGCTACTGCGATTCTCGATGGCACTGATGCCATCATGCTGTCTGACGAAACTACCATCGGAAATCACCCTGATCGAGCGATAGAAGTGATGGCCCAAGTAGCACACGAAATTGAGAACGATCCATACTTCGTCTCACAACAAAACATATGGGACTTCAAGCCGAACAATACATGTGATGGCGTAAGTCGTTCCATTGCTCGTAACGTAGCTCCGTCACTGGCGAAAGCGATTGTGGCGTTGAGCGAAAGTGGCCACACTGGTCGAATGGTGGCTCGTTATCGACCACAGGTCCCAATCTTGGTGCTTACACCAAATAAAGAAACCTTCAACAAAATGCTGCTAGTGTACGGCTGTGAACCAATCTTGATCAAGGGCGTAAAAAACCTTGTGGAGGCGCAAAAAGCTGCCTATAAGGCTGTCATTGACCGTGGTCTGGGGAAAGCTGGGGACGCATATATTCTCGCTGCTGGTATTCCCTTTGGTTCAGCTGGCGCTACCAACATGATGCTGGTCGAGAAGCTCTAATTGACTAATTCTTTTTACTGTTATATAAATTTATAGGAATAACAGGAGGAACTAATGGGAAGAAAGAGATCGCAGCCAACCACAATTGAGCTGCTCGCGAATTTGGAGCGTACCCTGCGCAGAACCCGTAACGGGGTACGTGCTGCTGGCCGCGCCGTGGAATCGATAGAGACAATCCTCGCTCGAGCTCGCAGACTCGACTACCTTATGGGTAAAGAGCCTCCTATCGTGCCCCACCAGTGAGCACAAGGCCGCTTCTGCGAAGCGGCCTTTGTTTTGCCTGAAGCTCATTGTTATACCCATACACTAATTTTTGCGCTGTGAGCTTTGCTCACGTCTGATAATTACTTTGAGTACTAGACAAACCCTAATTAAGTATGTTTCTTGACATTTTTCAAGAGACTGCGCAAAAGTTAGTGTCGGGGTATACTTACAGCCATATGAATAAACATGTACTCATTAGCGCCACGGGCCTTATCATTGTCGCTGGGATTGCTTATTATTTTGCAACCGTAGACGACCGCAATCGGGTAGGAAGTATGGTGACATACGAAGAAACGGCTCCTGAAAATACCTCAATGGGTGACGGTGACAATAACGCGCGCATGGCGAATGACGTTGGTTCGGAAAGAAAGTTTCTTGAACAGATGATCCCTCACCACCAAGAAGCGGTGGACAGCGCAGAAGCTGTTTTAGATAGCGGTAAGGCGAACGCTGAAGTCAACGCACTCGCCCGGTCAATTATCAGTGCGCAAGAAAAAGAGATTGCGGATATGAAGTCTTGGTATAAGGCGTGGTATGGGGAAGATTACGTAGCTAAAGACACCTACACCCCAATGATGCGAGACCTCACTTCCCTCACAGGTGTTGAACTCGACAAAGCCTTTCTGGAGGACATGATTGCCCACCACACCGCCGCGCTCTTGCAAGGCCAAGCAGTAGCTCCTACGGCCACCCACCCTGAAACCATCACCCTTGTTAAAGCCATAGCTGAGTCGCAATCAAACGAAATCATTACTATGAGGATGATACTCAAGCAACTACCCCAGGCGGCTGAGTAAATAAAATGCCGGTCTAGAGACCGGCATTTTATTTTAGGCGACACTTACCTTTGACCGTCACTTCAAGCTCAATAACCTCAAATCCCTCCAAACCAAGGAGCTTAATGATTTTTGAGTCAGGAGCTTTAAAATGAATTACCTTTTCGCAATCGATACAAATCGCATGATGGTGTGGCTCACTTTGATATTCGTAAAGCGCTTCAATCTCACTGAGCGCAACTCGCTTGATGAGCTTCTCTTTCGCAAACAGATCGAGGTTACGATAAATTGTCACTAGGTCAATATCCGGAATCTGTTCATGAAGCGTAGCTGCCGAAAGAGCCCCTTTGTGTTTTTTGAGGATATCTAGCATGCGTTTACGCTTTTGTGTAAGGGTAAAAGTCATATGCAAATGACTTGCATTTTATCAGAGCCTTGCTAAACTAGCAATATGCAAACCATTTGCGTTTAATTATTTCTTCTACACATGATTATTGATGCTCTGCTCGCCGCTTTACTTATCGCTATCATCTCGCTCGTCGGAGTTGTTTTTTTCGGGCACGACAAACAACTAAAAGGTATCGAACGATATGCCGTACCTGTCGCAGTTGGGGTGTTCTTGAGCCTTGTTCTATATGAACTAATACCCGAAACACTCGAAGCTGCCCCGCAGCTTGGAGGTATCGTAGTAGCAATTGGTTTTATTTCTTTTTATATACTCGCCAACTGGCTGCATCGAAGGTTTCATAATCTTGAAAGTGACGACTGTGACCGCAAGAGCGCGGCTACCCTCCTCCTTATTGGCGACAGTATTCACAATCTCGCTGACGGATTTATTCTGGGCGGTGCATTCTTGATTGATCCGGCGATTGGTGTTGCGACGGCAATCGGTTTGGCGCTGCACGAAGTACCCCAAGAGATTGTCGAGTTTGGAGTATTAATTCGAGCTGGTTACACCCGCACGGAGGCGGCACTGCGCAATTTCATCTCGGCCAGCAGTGTCATCCTCGGCACGGCGATTATCCTCATTATTGCCGAGCAAGCGGAAGAATACGTCTGGGTTTTGACTGGATTTGCAGCGGGAAACTTACTCTTCCTGGCGGCAAGCGACTTACTCCCGCGTATTCACGGCAACCTAAAGCACTACGGTGGTATTTGGCGGCCCACAATTGCGATTATTGCCGGCTTCACAATCATGACTACCATGCTCACCTGGACACACGAACAGTTCGGTCACGAAGAGCCGACTACCACACAAACAGCGCTAGACGACCATGGACATACTCCCGGAACCCCGCAAGAACATAGCCACTAGAATGAATTAGAGAAAAGACGGCATCCCGGCGCAGTCTTTTCTTTACTGTTTCAATTCCTTAACATCTTTCAATATCTGCAGTGCGTGATTTGCCGGGTCTACATTGGGATAAACTTTCACGATTTTTCCCTCTACATCAATCAGATAGGAAATCCTTAACATCCCCAGCACTGTCTTACCAAACATAGTTTTCTCTTGCCAAGCGCCGTACAACTCCGCCACAGCAATGTCTACGTCCGAAAGCAAAGTAAACGGCAGATTGTATTTGGTGGCAAATTTTTTGTGAGACTTGGGTGAATCTTTGCTTACTCCTAGTACGACGACGCCTAACTTCTTGAAGTCGCCATACACATCTGTGATAGCACAAGCTTCCTTGGTACATCCTGGAGTGTCGTCCTTTGGATAGAAATACAAAAGTACATGGCTCCCATGATACTGCTTGAGTGAATGCGTGGCTTCGTCTTGATCTAACAAGGTAAAGTCTGGGGCTTTTTTATTGATTTCAAGCACAGTTAGGTTCGCTTAGTCCACTCTTCGTCTTGACGCACTAATAATTCGCTAGCGAGTTCTGGTTCGGCCATAATTTCTTCAACAATCCGTTCGGCCCGGATACCCTGGGAAGCTTTTACCAAGACAACATCTCCGGACCGAAGTATCGCTTGTAACTCCCGTCCAGCTCGATCCGCATCTTCGTACTGCAAGATATTCTCCTCATCCATTCCCATATTAAGTGCACCTTCGGCAATCATACGGGAACGTACACCGATGGTAAGCAAAATGTCGGCAGATTTGGCGACGAGCTCTCCAATCTTTTCGTGCTCAGCAGATGAAAAGCGTCCCAGTTCTAGCATGTCACCAAGCACAGCAATCTTTCGTTTGGCATGACGCATCTCGCCTAATGTCTGTAGGGCTTGCTCGCAAGCGGTCGGCGATGAGTTATATGTATCGTCAATGATAACTGAAGCTTTAAGCCCAGCTATCAGTCGCATCCGGCCGTTGGGTGTGCGCATGTCTTCAAGCGAAGTGACGGCTTCCTCGAGTGATACACCCAGAGCGCTGGCTACCGCCACCGCCGCTGTGCAAGCATATACCTGTTGCGTACCTACTGTTCCTGGTATCTGTAATGTATACGATTCGCTACCGTGTTTAATAGCGAACTCTACTCCCATCGGGATATCGTCCGAGTACACAACCTTATCGCCCGAACCCATAAACTCGGATTCCAAGTATCGACTAAACCCAACACCGCGCTGCAAGACATCTGGAAGTTGGTCTTGGATAATCGTGTCGTCATTATTATAAATGAGTGTCCCTTCTGCTTTTAGGGCTGAAACTAATTTCATTTTTTCTTCAATCACCATTTCTGGTGTACTAAAGTATTCAACATGCACGGGAACAGACGGCAGTCGTGTTAGCACTACAATGTCTGGACTAATCCACTTGGCCATTCTCTCCATATCGCCCGGTCTGTCGATACCCATCTCAAGCACTAAAACTGCCGGATACTGCTTTGAGAAAAAAGCCACAAAAAAACCATCGATAATATTCTTGGCCCATAAAATTGGGTTGCCCCAAGCGTTGTGTAGTCCTAGTACGGTAATCGGTACGCCAATTTCTGAATTAAAACTTTTCTCACTTTTGCGTGCTGACACGGAGTTTTTTATCGCTGCGTAAATTGCATCTTTAGTGGTTGTCTTACCCACACTGCCTGTCACCGCCACGATAGTCGGTCTATGACGTCGCAAAAGCATCTTTGCCTCCCAAGAAAGAATTGCTACCACCACCTTTTTTAAAAACGATTTCATTACGGTAAAACTACTTTATAAACAATACGCATAATTTTACCATCTCCCCGTAGGTCAACTTAAAATCAACGTAGTAGGCCACAATTTTTGAAGTATTCATAGGTTTATCTATCTGGTGGGATTGAGTAATAGTTGATTAAGAACCTAGCTACCTCCATAAATGGGTCAGTTAACGTCTCCGAGGCATAACGCACGTTTTGTGGCTCTACCGTGTACATGAAGACAATAAAACGCGGTTCAAAAGCCGGGAAATAACCGAAAAACGAGTGCAGGTAGCGGTCTTCGTAGTAACCTCCGGTATCACTCGCAATTTGCGCAGTACCAGTCTTTGCACCAATTGAGTGGTTAGGTAGCGCGACCGTGCCGCCTCGAAGAGCATCATCTACCACCACACTCAACATCCGTGAGATTTCCTCACTGGTTTCTTCTTTAAGGATTTGCTTTGGTTCAGGGTACTGAATCTTTTCGACCGTTCCATCGTCGTATTCGATACGTTCCGCTAGGTGAGGAGTCACGAGCTTGCCGCCATTGGCGAGCGATGCTAGCGCGCGAATTGTTTCAACTGGCGTGAGCGCGACTCCTTGTCCAAAAGAAGCAGTAGCATATTCTACGTCACGTGGTGATTTGAGGTTCTCAACCAAACCATGCGCTTCGCCCGGCAAATCAACCCCTGTCTCTTCACCCAGACCATAGTTTGTGAAGTACGTGCGAAACTTTTCCTTTCCCATTTGTGTCACAATCCACGACACGCCAGTATTTAGAGATTGATTTAGTATTTCTTGGATTGGCACCGTACCTCTTCCCTTTCCGTCAAAGTTTTTGATTGTGTAGTCATTGAGTGTTATGTATCCAGCGTCGTAGTAGCTTGAGTTACGCGTAATGGCACCAGAATCAAGACCGGCAGCAACGGTAAGTGGTTTGATAATCGAACCCATTTCATATACGTCTTCTACAAGTGGGTTACGAAACTCTTCAATGGTCGCATCCTCACGTTTGTTTAAGTCAAAAGTTGGCACTACATTCATGGCGTAGATAGCACCGGTGTTTGGATCCATGATGATAGCGCCCGTCATCTTACTACCGTACTGGTCGTTGGTTTTTTGTAGTATGGTATCCAAAAGACGCGACACGGCCGGCTCAAGAGTTGTAACGACATTGCCTGACTTTGGCTGCTCTTTGTTATAGACCATCTCACCAACATTACTAAAAAGTTCGGCGAAGAAGTTTACCGACAGCACCTCCCGACGCCGAAACAGCACGTTGTCGTACTGACGCTCAAGACCAAACTTACCACGCAGTTCGCTACCGTCTTCGTCGGTATAGCCAACAAAGCCAATCACTCGCGCCGCCACCGGTCCGCCGGGATAATAGCGCCACTGGTTGCGGTACAAGAGCGCTCCAACTACGTTCATGGCTTCAATTTCCGCCGCCTGTTCATTGGTGAGCCGGTCACCGAGTTCGACATAGGTACGACCTGGAAGTGATGCGCGCTCAATACAAAGGTCGCGCTCAATAGTCAGGTACGTATGCAACTGCTCACAAAATGTTGAAGGTTCAGAAATATGCTCTGGGTTAGCCGCCAGTATATACCCGGCCTGTACCGCTGCGGCTGAGAGGGTTTCGCCGTCACGAGTTGTAAAGAGAACCGAACCTCGCGAATACATGTCTGACTTAGTGTGGACATACTGACGCTCGGCTTTTTCTGTGTAGTAATCAGACTGAACGATTTGTAGGTAGTACAAACGAACAATCAAAAGTAAACCGAACACAGCCACGAGTATCGACAGTAGTCGAATACGTTTTGTGAGTTGCTGCCGCTTCATAAATATTAGTTGTCCCGAAGTACGAGACCCGTCTCACCGCGAGTAATGAAAACTTTGTCTGTTTCGGTGCTATAGCCTTCTAGATCGGCGATTTTGTTAGCTATTTTGTGTTGCGCTTCAATATACGAGGTCTCAAGCATTGCAATTTCTGTCCGGAGACGGTTTTGCTCTTGAGTCGCCTCTTTTCTCATTACTACATGTACTACCGAGACGTTAAGGAAATATAGATACGCAAATACGGACAGTACCAGCAAAGACAGGCAGATGTAAGTCTGATGGGCAGAATCTATTTGTATCTTAATTTTTGGTAATTTGTACATGTTGCGACTATATTTTTTGGATGATTCTTAGTTTTGCGCTCCGAGCTCGGGGATTTTGTTTGAGTTCTAAAGGACTCGGGATAATTGGTTTTTTTGTTTCTAAAATCCCAGCCTCTGCATCCTTGAGTTCACGGAAGTAGTGTTTAACCACTCTGTCTTCAAGGCTGTGAAAAGTAATGATGGCCATGCGACCTCCGGGAGCCAGTAGCGAGAAGCCATCCTTAAGGAATTGCTCGAGTGCACCCAGCTCGTCGTTGACGGCAATCCTCAAAGCCTGAAAGGTTCTGGTGCTGGGGTTGACCTTACGGTAATGCAACTTGGGGAAGACTGACTCGATAATAGCTACGAGTTGTAAGGTGGTGGCAATGGGCCCAGCTTTGCGTTCCGCTACAATGGCTTTCGCGATTTTGCGTGCGGCCCTATCTTCGCCGTAGCCAAAGATGATGTCGGCAATCGAATCCTCGCCCCACTCATTGACTATGTCAAAAGCGGTGAATTCGTATTGCGATGGATCACCAAAGGTCATGTGAAGAGGTTCATCATGCATAAAGGAAAACCCTTTTCCGCCTTCTGAGAACTGCTCCATTCGCCAACCCAAGTCTGCCAAGATGGCATCCGCGCAAGTGATATGTAAAGAACCTAAAATCTGTGCGATATTCCGAAAGTTTTCGTTGACCAAGTGTATGGTCGCTCTCGTTTCAAATGTTTGCGCTTGTAGCGCGGTCTGGTCTGCGTCTATACCTATATAGGTACCGGTTGAATCAAGTTGTTTGAGTATTTCCCTCGCGTGTCCCCCGCTTCCGAATGTGCCGTCAATGACAGTATCTTGCGGACTGAGCATTAGCCCATCCACAGCTTCTTGCTGTAGTACTGTGATGTGTTGCATATCTAAGTGAATAGAGAACGGTCTAAAATTTTCTCAGACGAGGCGCGCGAGCGTGGAAAGACGAGGCGTATTCGATATACGATGAGTTTTTCCGGGCGAAGGCAAGCGGAGTATGAGGATATTTTTGAGTGTTCTCAGAGGACGCCAATCTCTCCAAGCTTCTCCGCTAG
Source organism: Minisyncoccota bacterium (assembly GCA_043750495.1). Classification (GTDB taxonomy): domain Bacteria; phylum Patescibacteriota; class Minisyncoccia; order Phycocordibacterales; family UBA918; genus OLB19. The sequence goes on from JAYVBM010000094.1 coordinate 19,175, forward strand.
TGCGTCAGCTTGTTCTTCGATTGAGCGTTTATACGTCTCCCATCGTTTCTCATCCCAAATTTCGATACGAGTATGGATACCGGCCAAGACAACGCTTGACTCTAGTTTTCCAAATTCTTTCAAAAAGTCTGGCACGAGAATACGTCCAACTGAATCCACCTCCACCTCTGTGGCTCCTGACAAGAAGAATCTATTGAAGCTTCTTGTATCCGCCTGCCCGAGCGGGAGTTGACCAATTTTTTCAGTGATCTTCTCCCACTCCTGGAGCGGATATACGAAGAGACAGTTATC